>WFUT01000019.1 GCA_015484845.1 Desulfobulbaceae bacterium | reverse complement strand
ATTCCATTGGGCGCATCAGGGCCCTGAAACAGAAGATCGCAGGAGAACGACCATGGAAGAACGACCCAGCCACAGCCTGACCATAGGATACGTCCTCTGGATATTCGGTTTCCTCGGCGCGCACCGCTTCTACTATGGCAAGCCGATCTCGGGCACGATCTATTTCTTCACCCTGGGCCTGTTTCTCATCGGCTGGATCGTGGACCTCTTCCTGATCCCCTCCATGGAGCGGCAGGCGGAACTCCGTTTTACGCCCGGTCCCATCGATTACGACCTGGCCTGGCTGCTGCTGGTCTTCCTCGGGATCTTCGGGGTGCACCGGATGTACTTGGGCAAGTGGATCTCGGGCGTGATCTATCTCCTCACCGGCGGCCTGTTCGGCCTGGGCTATATCTACGATCTCTGGACACTCAACGACCAGATCACGCTGATCAACAGCATGAGCAGGGGGTGAACCGATGGCGATCAGGGGCAGCAGAGCACCCTGTTCCCCCCGGCCTTGGCCTGGGCCAGGCAGCGGCCGGCAATGGTCAGCAGGTCCCTGACCCTGTTGTTGCGCTCCGGTATCTCGGGCGCGAACCCGGAAACACCGAAACTGGCCGTGACCCGGACCGGCTTGTCATGGTCGCGGACATCGAGCTCGGCCAGCAGGCCGCGCAGTCGCTCGGCAACGATCCCCGCTCCCCGGATCGGGGTCTCCGGCAGGACGATGATGAACGAGTCCTCGTCCCAGCGGGTGATCCAGTCCACCCCCTCCCGGACCACCTGCATGGCGGCCTGGGAGAACCCGGTCAGCACCTGGTCGCCAACCCGGTAGCCGTGGCTGTCGTTGATCTCTTTGAGCCGGTCGATGTCACAGAAGATGACGGAAAGATAGTGGGAGTAGCGCACCGAGCGGTGCAGTTCCGAGGTCAGCCGTTCCCGGAGATATTCCGGCGTGTAACAGCCGGTCAGGGCGTCGGTGGGGGAGAGTTTCTTGATCTTTGCCCGCAGTTGTCGTTCCCGCGCCACCAGGCAGAACTGGCGGGCCCCGTCGTTGAGGGCCGTTGCCAGCATGTTGTCGTCGCAGGTTGTCGGCAGCAGGCGGAAGATGCCGTGGCGGTTGGCCATGGCCATGGCCGTGGCGGTCTCGTGTTCCTCCACCAGCAGGATCCTGCTGGCCCTGGAGATCTTTGTCGCCCGGCCCAGGAACTCGTCGCACGCCATGTCGGGCAGGGTCATGGTCAGGACGAGGACGCTGTGCAGCTCGGAGCCGTCAAGGGCGGCCAGGGCGTCAGCAGCGGTTTCGGCGCAGGTGAACTCGAAGTCCGTGCCGGTTTCTTCGCAGAAACGGGGAAGGATAGAGGGACCGGCGGCGACAAGGGCGCGTTTGATCATAGGGCTCTCCAGAAAAGATCCAGGGTATCAGGATGCCTTTACTATAGCATTGCGGCCGGCAAAAGAGGAATACCTAAATCCTGCACTTCGCAAATGAAGAAAAAATTTCTTTTGCCGGAGCATCGGCTGATACGAACGTGTCTGTTTTTCGACTCATTGACCTTGTGAAGGATTTTTTCTTCATTTTCCTGCCCTTCGGGATTGGCCAATGGCAGGATGAAGACCATGACAGAATACCGGCGCGGAAAATCTCCTCTTTCCGGTTGTCATGGTTATGAACCTGCGCTATAAGAGGCGGTTATGGAAAAACTTCCCATGCAGTTTCCGGCCGGCTGCCGGCCGGAGATCGACTATCCCTGTGTCTGGCAGTACAAGGTGATCGGGACGGACAGGAAGGCGCTGCGCGAGGCCATTGCCGCGCACCTGGGCGATGCGCCCTACAGCGTCAGCGACTCGCGCGTCAGCCGCGGCGGTCGGTATGTCAGCCTGAACCTGGAGGTCACCGTGTACAGCGATTTCAACCGGCTGCGTCTCTACGAGGTGCTGGGGGAGCATCCGGCGGTCAAGGTGATCCTGTGAGCGACACGACAGACAACCGGCAGGAGGAGCAGCGCATCGATTCCCGGATCATCCCGGTGATGCGCGAGGCCGTGTTCATGGTCCAGATGATCCTCTTCCGGACCCTGAAGGAGGATCTCGCCGGCCGCCACCGGGACCGGCCCGCTGTCCATCACACCTGGCTGGCCGGCGCCGTGGTCAACAACCTGTTCGGCTCCCACCCCTCGGACCCCGAGGTTGCCGACTTTGCCCGTCACAACCGCGAGCTGGTGGAGGAGGAACTGCGCGGCCTGGCAGAACGCTGCCCCGACCTGGCCCCCTTTCTCACCGACGCCCTGCGCATGCAGACCATCTGCGACAACCAGGAGGGTATCCATTCCATCCCCAGCCTGCTCATGGCCAGGGCCCTGGGCATCCTCCAGGAGGAGCGTCCCCTGCCCATGCCGTCCACCTTCATGACCACGGTCCGCCAGCTCGCCGCCCGGCACGGACTGGTGGAGCCCATGCAGCCTGCTGCTCCGCCGGAAAACGAGCCGTCCTGACACTCTTTCCCGGCTGTCTCTCTTCTCCCTTCAGCCGGTCTCGTACCGGTTCCTCCCCTTTTCCTTTGCCCTGTAGAGGGCCTGGTCCGCCCGGCTCATCAGGGGCTCCAGCTTGCAGTCGGGATCATCCGGCACCTGGACCAGGCCCTGCGAGATGGTGACGATTCCCCAGGGAATGTTGCCCTCGTGCGGGATCCGTTGCTTCTCCAGGGCCCGGCGCAGCCGTTCGACGAGTTCCCTTGCCCGCTCCATGTCCTGTTCGCTGAACAGGATGCAGAACTCCTCGCCACCGATGCGGAAACAGTAGTCTTCGGCCCGGCGCAGGGTGCTGTTCATGGTCGAGGCGATCTGCTGCAGGACCCTGTCCCCTTCCGGGTGGCCGTAGATGTCGTTGTAGCGCTTGAAGTGATCCACGTCCAGGAAGCCCAGGAAGAGGTGCTCGCCGTGGCGCAGGGCATGCCGGAGCTGGCGCGGAAAGACGGCCAGGAGGTGGCGCCGGTTGTGGAGACCGGTGAGCTGGTCGGTGATGGAGAGCTCCGAGAGCTGTTCCTGCAGCCGCAGGTTGCGGATGTAGAAGGAGCGGTTGAAGTAGAGCATGAGCAGGATGGCCACGGCGCTGCCGAAGAAGATGAAAGTCCCCTGCCAGAGGTGCCGGTTCCGTCGCTGCCGGAGCCGGGAGTCAAGCAGGAAGATGCCTTCCCGGTAGGGGGGCGAGAGCTGCTCGATGGCCTGTGTGGCCAGGAGAAAGAAGTCCCGCGGAGCCATGCGCGATCCCGCTTGCCTGCCCTCCATGATCCGGCACTGCCGGCAGAGTGTGGCGATGATCCCGTCCAGTTGCGGCGGCAGCAGTTCGAGTTCCCTGGTCAGGTTCGGGGCCACCTTGGCCAGGATCACCTGCTCGTCCCGGATGGTCTCGATGCGGGCCGCGATGACCGAGTGAAAGCTCTGCAGCTTCTCGGCCTCCTCGTTGTCCAGGCTGCCCTTGGCCAGGAAGCCGCTGCCCATGCCGCGCAGCCTGCCGATGGCCTCGGCAAGATAGGGGATCTGCTTGACCAGGATGTCGATCAGGTAATAGGTGTCCAGTCCCGGGTCCAGGATCAGTTGCGATCGGTCGGCAATGAGCTGCATGAGGCGGAGGGTATCGGAGATGAGGCCGCTGTACTCGCCAAACAGGTCGATGAAGGGAGTGGTGGCGGGATCGACCCGGAAGAGGTGGACCGCGTTACTCTCCAGGATGCGGGCCTCGCTCTCCAGGCCAAAGGTGCGCACCATGCGGCGCCAGTCCCGGTCGTGAAGCCGGTCGAGGAACCGTTGCCTGCTCCGGGCCAGGTCCTTCTCCACCCCTGCCGCGCCCCACAGTTTCATCTGGGTCAGGCCCCGGATCTTCTGCAGGTCGGTGAGGCTCTGGTACAGCCGGTTGATGGCGGCAACCCCGCTGATCTCCCGCCGGGTCAGCCGGGAGAGGCGTACCTGGTCGTAGAAGGCAAAGGAGAGGGAGATCGAGAAGAGGATGATGGGCAGCAGGGTGGCGCAGAGATAGCGGCCGAGATGGCTGCGTGAGTGCCGGCGGAGGTCTGCTGTCATGGCGCCTTTTTCAGCTCGACCAGGGTTGCGCCCCACGATCCTGCCTCCGGGCCGGCGATGCGGTAGCTGCGGACAATGTCCATGCGCGCCAGGATGGCGTGCACGCTCCGGCGCAGGGCACCGGTGCCCTTGCCGTGGATGATCCGGACCTGGCGGATGTCGCGGCGCCGGCACTCTTCCAGGTAGTCCGGCACCAGGTGCCTGATGTCGCCGGGGGCAAAGGCGTGCAGGTCCAGGATGCCGTTGATGGGAAGACGGATCACCTGGTCATGGTCTGTTTCGTGCTGCCGGGAGGCTGTCTTCTTTTTCCTGCCTTTGTGCGTCATGGCGTCGTGCCGGGGTCCGGCCGTCTTCAGTGCATGAGCAGCAGGAGCCAGGGCAGGCCCTGCGGCGCCCCCGAAGTCACCTGGAGATCCGGGACATACTGGCTGATAAAGTCGATGAAGGAGGACGTCCGGGTGTAGACCCCGTAAAAGCCGCCTTCCTGCACACAGTCCGTGCCATAGGAGACCAGGCCGGCATGCACCCACCGGTTGTCCACCCGCACCACCAGGGGGCCGCCGGAATCACCCCGGCAGGCGTCCTTGCCCGCCGGGTAGCCGGCGCAGACCTGGGAGTCTGCCAGCGGAATGCCGAAGGCGGCGGTGCAGACGGCGTCGGAGACCACCGGCAGGTCGACCTGTTGCAGGATACTGGGAAAGTAGGGGTAGGCCGTGGTGTTGTAGAGGCCCCAGCCGAGCAGGGTCGTTGTCTGGCCGAGAAGGGAGGAGGGGATCTTGTCCCTGGATCTGCCGGAAAAGAGGGGAACGGGTTCTGCGCTGGAGGGGGTGGCCAGCTTGAGCAGGGCGATGTCATTGACCAGGCGACCGGCGTCATAATCCGGGTGGACGACGATGGCGCTCACGGCCAGCCGGGGGCCGGTGAAATTGTTCAGGTCGCGGACCCCGACCGCCACATCGATGTCGCCGGGACTGGCAAAGTCCACGCAGTGGGCCGCGGTCAACACCCATCTGGCACCCACCAGTACGCCGCCGCAGTACTGGGCATAGTAAAGATCGGGTTGCGAGGCGTCGAGCAGGGCCGTCATCCAGGGCCAGGTGCCGGGCAGGGTGTCGGTGCCGCCCAGGACCTTGGCCCTGGGCGGGGCCGGCCCGGGATCCGGAGGGGTGCCCGCGGCAGCGAGCACGGCGCCGGGAAGGAGGAGAGCGGACAGGAGCAGGGGAGCAGGAGTTGTCGTATCTTCATGGGCATGCAGGGGGAAGTTTGATGGTCGGTTCGGCCAGGGCGGCCTGGCCCTTGTACGCCCCCCTGTCCTGCCCAAGTATAGCACAAGGTGAGGGGATATGAACAGGAGGGCACAAAAAAATGAGAATTTTTCTCGATGCGACGTCAGCGCGCCGTCTCCAGGGCGATGCAGGCGGCACGGCGGGAGGCGCCGCGGCCGCCGAGCCGGGTCGTGACCTCGGCCAGCCCCTTCCTGATCCGGTCCCGGACCTTGGCCTCGCCGGTCATCTGCTTAAGTTCCGCGGCAATGTTTTCCGGCGTCACCTGGTCCTGGAGCAGTTCCGGCACCACCTCGCGTCCCGCCACCAGGTTGACCAGGGAAAAGAACTCGATGTTGCGGATCAGCAGCCGGCCCAGGAGATAGGTGCGGCGCGAGACCCGGTAGGTGACCACGGCCGGGGTCCCCAGGATGGCCAGTTCCAGGGTGACCGTGCCCGAGGCGGCCACCACGGCGTCGCAGGCGGCCATGAGGTCGTAGCGGTTTTCATCCACCACCTGGCAGCAGAGGCGCCGGCCATACTCGCCAAGGCCATGTTCGTCCAGCAGGCGGCGGGACACGGTGGAGGCGCGGGGCAGGAGAAAGACGTATTTGTCGCTGCCGCGGGCGAGCCGCTCCGCCGCGGCCAGGAAATCGGGCAGCAGGGAGGCGATCTCCCGGCGGCGGCTGCCCGGCAGCAGGCCGATGACCTTCCTGTCCGGTTCGATATGGTGGCGGGCCAGGAATTGCTGCCGAGACATGGTGGTCTCCACCGCGTCCATGAGGGGATGGCCGACAAAGTCCACCTGCACGCCGCGCCGGGCATAGAACTCCTGTTCAAATGGCAGGATGACACCGATCCGGTCGGCGAGCCGGCCGATCTTCTTCACCCGGCCGCTCCGCCAGGCCCAGACCTGGGGGCTTATGTAGTAGAAGATGGGGATGCCGAGTTTTCGGGCTTTCGCCGCCAGCAGGAGATTGAAGTCAGGATAGTCGATGAGGATGAGCAGGTCGGGACGCTGGCTGCGCATGCGCGCAAGCAGGATGCGGCGGGCGGCCAGGATATCACCCAGGTGGCCGAGGACCTCGGTCACGCCCACCACGGCCAGCCGGGAGGCGTCATAGAGCAGCTCCACCCCTGCCGCGGCCAGCTCCCGGCCGCCCATGCCGCAGAAGCGCAGGCCGGGCTCCAGCTCCCGCATGGCCCGGACCAGGCGCGCCCCGTGCATGTCGCCGGAGGCCTCGCCGGCAATGATCATGACCTGCCGGGTCGGGGGGGAGGCGGCCATGGAACAGTCGCCGCTTCAGCCGTGGTGCAGGCCGGCAAAATCGGGCCTGCCGCCGAGAATTTTTTCGATCCTGGCCCGGTTCTCGTTCACCTGCTGCACCACCTCCAGGGCCACCCGCAGGGCGCGCCGCCCCTCCTGGCCGGAGACCAGCGGCCTGGTCCGCTGGCGGACGTTGGTGATGAAGTCGGCGAGCTCGAGCTCGAGGATATCCTGGTCGGCAAAACCGTGCTTGCTGATCTCCGGCAGGGGCTGGCCGTTCTGGGCACCCTCCCTGAGGGTGATGGACATGACCTCCTTCTTGGAGAAGTCCACGGACAGGTAGCGGCCGGGCTGGAAGATACGCATCCGCCGCATGTTGTCCATGGAGATCCGGCTCACGGTCACGTTGGCGGTGCAGCCGTTGGCAAAGATCAGGCGGGCGTTGGCGATATCGGTCAGGGGCGTGATCACCGGCGCGCCCACGGTGTGGATGGTCTCGATGGGGGCGTCGATGATGGAGAGGATGATGTCGATGTCATGGATCATCAGGTCCAGGATCACGTCCACGTCCGTGCCGCGGTTCTTGAACACCGAGATACGGTGGGCCTCGATGAAGAGCGGGTGGTCGAGCAGGGGCTGCATGGCCAGTACTGCCGGGTTGAACCGCTCCAGGTGACCGACCTGGAGGACGAGATCTTTTGCGCTTGCCCGGGCAATGAGATCGTCGGCCTCCTCCACGGTGGTGGTGATGGGCTTCTCCACCAGGATGTCGATGCCGCGCTCGATGCACTCCAGGGCCACCTGGTGGTGGTGGACCGTGGGGACCACGATGCTGGCGCAGTCGATGTTGTCCAGCAGTTCCCGGTAATCGGTAAAGGCCGTGGTGCCGCATTCGCGGGCCACCTCCCCGGCCCGCCCGGCGTCCACGTCGGCCACGCCCCTGAGATCGACCCCCGGCATGGCGGCATATTTCTGGGCGTGAAAACGGCCCAGGTAGCCGACCCCTATGACTCCGACTCTGATCTGTTTCACGATGTCTTCATGGTGGTTAGATTCCCAGGTAGGCCCTCTGCACGTCCTTGTTGGCGCGCAGGGCGTCGGCCCGGTCGTGCATGGTGATGCGGCCGGTCTCCAGGACATAGCCGCGGTCCGCCACCTTGAGGGCCAGGTTGGCGTTCTGCTCGACCAGGAAGATGGTGGTGTTCTGTTCCCGGTTGATCTGGCGGATGATCTCGAAGATCTGCCTGGTCACCAGCGGCGCAAGGCCCATGGAGGGCTCGTCCAGCAGCAGGAGCTGCGGCCGGGCCATCAGGGCCCTGGAGATGGCCAGCATCTGCTGCTCGCCGCCGGACAGGTTACCGCCCGGCTGGTTGCGCCGCTCCCTGAGGATGGGGAACAGGGAGTAGACATACTCCAGGTCGCGGGCCACCTCCTTGCGGTCGCGGCGGAGAAAGGCGCCCATGTCCAGGTTTTCGGCCACGGTCAGGTCCGGGAAGATGTGCCTGCCCTCGGGCACCTGGCAGATACCCAGGGCCACGATCCGGTCCGGCGAGAGCCCGTGGATGGGCCGGCCCCTGAAGAGGATCTCGCCCCGCTTGGGAGGTACAATACCACTGATCGACATCAGTGTCGTTGTTTTTCCCGCGCCGTTGGCGCCGATCAGGGTGATGATCTCCCCCTCCTCGACCCTGAGGTCGATGTCGCGGACGGCCTGGATGTTGCCATAGTAGGTGCTGACCTTTTTCAGTTCAAGCATCATCCACGTCCTCCCCCAGGTAGGCCTTGATCACGGCCGGGTTGGTGCGGATCTCCTCCGGCGTGCCGTCGGCGATCTTCCGGCCGTAGTCCATGACAAAGATATGGTCGGACAGGCTCATGACCAGCTTCATGTCGTGCTCGATGAGCAGGATGGAGAGCCCCTTGTCCCTGATCCGGCAGATCAGCTCGTCCAGTTCACGGGTCTCCTGCGGGTTCATGCCCGCGGCCGGCTCGTCGAGGAGCAGGATCAGGGGCTCGGTGGCCAGGGCGCGGGCGATCTCCAGCCGCCGCTGGGCACCGTAGGGCAGGTTTTTGGCAAACTCGTTGATCATGTCGGCCAGGCCCAGCTCCTCGAGGATGGAGATGCTCAAGGCCACGATCTCCCTTTCCTCCTGCCGGGTCCTGCGGTCGCGGAAGATGGCGCCCAGGACCTTGGCCCGGGTCCGGCAGTGGCGGCCGATCATCACGTTCTCGAGCACGGTCATGTTGGGAAAGAGCCGGATGTTCTGGAAGGTGCGGGCCAGCCCCTGGCGGGTGACGTGGTTGGGCTTGAGGCCGCCCAGCCGCCGCGTCCTGCCGCCGGGCGGGGTCAGGAGCAGGTCGCCGGCCGTGGGTTTGTAGAGACCGGTGAGGCAGTTGAAGAAGGTGGTCTTGCCGGCGCCGTTGGGGCCGATCAGGGCCACGATCTCGCCCTGGTTGACATGGAGGTCCAGGTGGTCCAGGGCCCTGATGCCACCGAAATCCATGGTCAGGCCTTTGACTTCGAGTATGGGGTTCATGGCAGGCGATGCAGTGTTGACACGGGTTGGCCTTGGCACGGCTGCGGGGCAGGTGGCCTCATCCTTCCTCCACCCGGTAGGTCTTGCGGATGTTGGCCACGATCCCCTGGGGCCGGAAGACCATCATGATGACGAGCACCGCGCCAAAGACCAGCATCCGGTACTCGGAGAAGGCGCGCAGGTACTCGGGCAGCAGGATCAGGACCAGGGCGGCGATGATAACGCCGACGATGGAGCCCATGCCGCCCAGGACCACGATGCACAGGATGATGGCCGATTCGAGAAAGGTGAAGCTGGCCGGGTTGACAAAGGTGGTCTTGGCGGCAAAGATCACGCCCACCATGCCGGCCCAGGTCGCGCCCAGGGCAAAGGCGGTCAGCTTGGTGCGGGTCTTGTCGATGCCCATGGCCTGGCAGGCGATCTCGTCTTCGCGCAGGGCGAACCAGGCCCGGCCGATGCGCGAGTTCTGCAGCCGGTTGACCACGAAGATGGTGAACAGGACCATACCGATCATCAGGTAGTAGAGATAGGTGATGGACTGGTCAAGGGACATCTGGATGCCGAAAAACCCGGGCCTCGGGATGTTGGAGATGCCGCTGGGACCGTGCGAGAACTCGTTCCAGTTTTCCAGGATCAGCCGGATGATCTCGCCGAATCCCAGGGTGACGATGGCCAGGTAGTCCCCGCGCAGCCTGAGCACCGGGAAGCCGAGCAGGATGCCGAAGGTGGCGGCCAGCAGGCCGCCGATGGGCAGCACGGTCCAGAAGCCGAGCCCGAAGTGGAGGTTGAGCAGGGCATAGGCATAGGCGCCCACGGCGTAGAAGGCCACGTAGCCCAGGTCGAGCAGGCCGGCCACGCCGACAACGATGTTCAGGCCCAACCCCAGGACCACGTACATGAGCGCGGTGATCATGATATTGGTCTGGTAGGTGGAGAAGAGACCGGGAAAAGCGAGGAAGAACAGGGCGCCCGCAGCCAGCAGGGGACGGTAGATGGAGGGATTCTGGAGGATGCGCCGGCTGAGCGGCTCCTTTTCTTCCTCCTGGCCCAGGCGGATACGCCTGAGGCGGGCATCCCTGTGGATCTGCCAGGCGCGGCTGGCCAGGTAGCAGAGAAAGCTGCCCACGCCGACCCAGACCATGTTATGCCATCGCCAGGTGATGACCCGGTCGATGGGGTTGACCTTGATCACCATGAGCGGAAAGGTGAGCACCATGAACCAGAGGGCGACCACGCACGCCCTGCCGAAATCCTTGAAAGAGAGCATGGGGTTTCAGACCTTTTCGATGGTTGCCTTGCCCAGCAGGCCCGAGGGGCGGAAGATCAGGATCAGGACCAGCAGGGAAAAGGCGAATACGTCTTCATAGTCGCTGGAGACATAGCCGGTGGCAAAGGACTCGGTCAGGCCGAGGATAAAACTGCCCAGCACGGCGCCGGGAATGGAGCCGATGCCGCCGAGCACGGCGGCGGTGAAGGCCTTGATCCCGGCGATAAAACCGATGTAGAAGTTGATCTGGCCGATGTGGGAGGCGATCAGCATGCCGCCGATGGCGGCCAGGGCCGAGCCCAGGATGAAGGTGATGGAGATCACGTGATCCACGTTGATGCCCACCAGCATGGCCATCTTCCTGTCCTGGGCCGTGGCCCGCATGGCCTTGCCCGTTCGCGTGAACTTGATCAGCAGGGTGAGCAGGATCATGATCACCGTGGTGGTGACCAGGATCACCAGGTCGGACGAGCCGATGAAGCCGGCATAGGGCTCCATGAAATCGAAATCCGGGATCAGGGCCGGGAAGGGCAGGAAGTCCGGGGTCTGGGCGAGCAGGACATAGTTCTGCAGGAATATGGACATGCCGATGGCCGAGATCAGGGGCGAGAGCCGCGAGGCGTTACGCAGGGGCCGGTAGGCCAGTTTCTCCACCGTGTAGCCGTAGGCACTGGCCCAGATGGCCGCGGCCAGGGCCGTGAGGATGATGATGGCCGGCAGGGGAAAGCCGAAGATGGAGAGTACCGTGGAGACGATCAGGGCCGTAAAGGCGCCGATCATGTAGATCTCGCCGTGGGCGAAGTTGATCAGGCCGATGATGCCATAGACCATGGTGTAGCCCAGGGCGATGAGGGCGTAGATCGAGCCGCGGGTCAGGCCGCTGAAAAAGAGTTCAACAAAATAGTCCATAGCCGTTGATCCAGGGCAGCGGGAGCACGGGGTGGGCCCGCTGCCGCAGGTAACCTCGCTTGACATGAAAGTGCCCGCCGCCGTTTGGCACGGCGCGGGCACCTGTTGTTGCCTCTGGGAGCGTTACTGGACCTGCACGTACTTGCCGTCCCTGACCTGGTACATGGTGAAGCCGACACCGGTGGCGTCGCCATGCTTGTCAAAGTGGATCATGCCAAACGGCGTGGCCACGTCCTCGGTGTGCAGCACCTTGGCAATGGCCGCCGGATCGGTGGAGCCGGCCTTGGCAATGGCGTTGGTCAGGGCCAGGGCCGCAGCAACGGCATTGTCGAAAAAGGCGCCCGGCTCGTCACCGTAGGCCTTCTTGTACTTTTCCCGGTACTCCCTGGTCACGGGATTGGCGGTCACGTCGGCCGGGCCGGTGGCGTAGACGCCCTCGGCATACTTGCCGGCCACCTTGATGAAGGTATCGTCCTTGACGCCGTCATCGGAGATGAAGATGGTCTTCATCCGCTTCTTGCGCATCTGGGTGACGATCTTGGAGGCCTCGGGATGGTAGCCGCCGAAGATCACGGCATCGGCGCCGGAGCGCCTGATCTTCTGGACAATGGCAGAGTAGTCCACCGCGCCGGGGGTGATGCCCTCGAAGAGAACCACCTTGGCCTTGCCGGAGTCGTCGATGAACTTCTTGGCAAACTCGGCCAATCCCTTGCCATAGTCGCCCTTGTCGTGGATGACCGCGATCTTCTTGACGCCGAGCTTGTTGATGGCGAAATTGACCTCGGTGCGGGCCTGGGCGTCATCGGAGGCAATGGTGCGGTAGAAGTTGGGATAGTCGCCGCTCTGGGTCAGGGCCGGGTTGGTGGCGGAGGGCGACATGACGATCACGTGGGCGTCCCGGTAGATGGGCAGCGCCGCCTTGGTGGCGCCGGAGCAGATGTGGCCGATGACCACGTTGACGCCCTCGGAAACCAGCTTGGTGGCCGTGTTGGTGGCGACCTCGGGCTTGCAGACATCGTCCTCCACCAGGAGTTCCACCTTCTTGCCGTTGATGCCGCCGGCGGCATTGATGTCGGCTGCGACCAGCTCGGCCGCCTTGACCGTGGGCAGGCCATAGGACGCCAGGTCACCGCTGTGGGCACCGGCCACGCCGATCTTGATGGTGTCGGCGGCCATGGCGGAAGTACAGAGGCCCAGCGCCAGGAGCGCTGCTGCACAGAAGCTGGTGATCTTCACGGACAGATTCACGTTTGTTACCTCCTTGCTTGAATGAAGTTGGTTCGACCTGAATTGAGCAATACAGACAGCCATTGATCGCTCCATCCAGGCAGGGAAAAACGGTAAACAGAAAGAACCCGGATGGACATGGAAGGGCCCATCAGCCACTGCGCATGGCCGGCCGCGGAAAGACCGCCAGGCAGACCATGCAACCCCTTCATACCGCATTCTAATAATTTTGCACCCAAAAATGACACTGTTGTCGCATTCAATTACCGTGGCACCTTCAATCATTGCGGCTTCCCCTCTCCCTGTCCGTGGCGTTGCTCCGCGGACGGACACGGTGCGGGAGGGTGGCAGGGGAATCCCTCTTGCCCCGGTCCCCGGAGTCCTGTATCTTGGTTCCGGGTTTATGGTTTGGGGGGTGCTTTTCGGCAGTCGCCAACCGTGGCGCCTCAATCCCGCCATTGGCGGTTTCGAAGGACGGAATTGGGGTGAGAATGAGAGTTCGAGGTGGCCACACACCCGGACAGACGCTGACCGCAGGACACAGAGGAATGAATGGCAACAGAGCGCTACTTTTCGGTATAGGTCGTTTTTTCTCCCCGTTCTACTGCGTGGCCATGAAGGTCCGGGAACGGAACTACCGTACCGGCCTGTTCAAGGTGGCGGATCCCGGCGTGCCGGTGATCAGCATCGGCAACCTGACCCTGGGCGGTACCGGCAAGACGCCGATGACCCAGCATTTTTCCCGCCTGCTCCTCGACCACGGTTTCAGGCCGGCCGTGATCAGCCGCGGTTACGGCGGTGCCACCAAGGAGCCGGTCAACGTGGTCTCCGACGGTACCTCGCTCCTGCTCGACGCCCGGACCGTGGGTGACGAGCCCCGGCTCCTGGCCGAGACCCTGCCCGGGGTGATGGTGCTCACCGGTGTGGTGCGCAAGCTGCCGGCGCAGCGGGCCGTGGAGATGGGGGCCGATGTCCTGCTGCTCGATGACGGCTTCCAGCACATGGCCATGGCCCGTCATCTCGACCTGGTCCTGTTCAACGCCGATACCCTGGCCGGCAACTCGCGCGTCTTCCCCGGCGGCGACCTGCGCGAGCCGGTCAGCGCCCTCAACCGGTGCCACTGTTTCGTGCTCACGGGTACCGACGATGGCAACCGGGAGCGGGCCGGCCGTTTTGCCGAACTCCTGCAGACCCGGTTTCCCGGCCGGCCGGTCTTCTTCACCGGCTACCGGCCGGCGGCCACAGTGGCGCTGGCCCCCGACGGCAGGGTGCGCGAGGCCGCGGACGTGGACCTGGCCGGGGAGCGATGTTTTGCCTTCTGCGGTATTGCCAGGCCGCAGGCCTTTGCCGCCACCCTGAAGAAGATGGATATTGCGCCGGTGGAGTTCAGGGCGCTTCCCGACCACCACGGCTACCGGCAGGCCGAGGTGGACCGGTTGCTGGCACGGGCGGAGAAGGCCGGTGCCTCCGCCCTTCTCACCACCGAAAAGGACCTGGTCAAGCTGGCCTCTTTTGACCTGCCCCTGCCCCTGTACGGGATCCGCATGGAGGTGGAGCCGGACCCTGAACTGGACCGGCGCGTGCTGGCGGTTGCCGGCGGCCGGGACGGCGGAGAAGAGACCGCCGGGCAGCAGGACGGGTGAGTGTGTCAGAATATCAACATTTACAGGAATATGAGCTTTGTGTGTTGTTTTTGCCACCGCCTTTGCCGCCACGACCAGGGTATTCCCTTTCTCCTTTTTCCGGGTAACATGTTGAAATCCTGTTGTTAAATGTGTTTACCCTCTCTGCTGTTCCGGGTTTCCGCTTTTCTGGATTGGTTTTTGCAGTGGAGTTCAAAAAAGGAATGAAGAAGATTGTCTGCAAAACAACACAGGATGAAGAATGGCATCTCAGATTGAGCCCTACCAATATACACTGAAGCGACCTGTCAGTTGCTGCGGCGTCGGCCTGCACACCGGCAGGACGGTGAACCTGACCATCAGGCCGGCACCGGCCAATACCGGTATCCGGTTTATCCGCTCCGACCTGGCCGGGCGGCCGGTGGTTCCCGCCCGCATGGACCGGGTTGTCGATACCACCCTGGCCACCACCATCGCCGACGGCGCCACCCGCGTCTCCACCACCGAGCACCTGCTGGCCGCCCTGCGCGGTTCCGGCATCGACAATGCCGAGGTGGACCTGGACGGGCACGAGGTGCCGATCATGGACGGCAGCGCCGGTCCCTTTGTCTACCTCCTCAACAGGGGCGGCCGCAGGAAGCAGCGCGCCCTGCGCAATATCCTGCGCATCACCCGTCCCATCCGCTACCAGGATGGCGACAAGTCGATCAGGATCGAGCCCTATGACGGCTTCAAGGTCACCGGCCGCATCGATTTCGGTGACGAGTTGATCAGCGAGCAGGTCTACTCCATCGAGGTGACAAGGGAGCGGTTCTGCAGGGAGATCGCCCGCGCCCGGACCTTCGGTTTCGTGGAGCAGGTGGAGAATCTCTGGCAGAACGGTCTTGCCCTGGGCGGCACCCTCAACAACGTGATCGCCATCCACTGGGACCGGCGTTCCATCCTCAACGAGGACGGGCTCCGCTTTGACGACGAATTCATCCGCCACAAGGTGCTGGATCTGATCGGTGACATGGCCCTCCTTGGCAGCCCGATTCTCGGCCACGTCATCGCCGACCGGTCCGGTCACGGTCTGCACCTGGGCCTGATGAAGGCCATTGCCGCCAATGCCGACTGCTGGGAACAGGTCAAGTTTCGGAAAAACGGTGCCTGCCGGCCGCGCCAGGCCGTCCGTGCCGCCCGCCGTGCCAATGGCGAGGGATTTGCGCCCTTCATGCTGCCCACCGGCAAGGTTCCTGCTGCGCATCCCGCCTGCGCGGCCTGAGGCCCCGGCAAACCGAAGCGGAAATCTTCCCGCTGGCCTCCGGCCAGCGGGTTTTTTTTGTCATTTTTCCTGAGGGAATGGTAGAGTGGCCTCCGGGTGCCGTATAAGGCTGGGTCCGGTGGTCCAGGGTGGCCTGCCGGACCCTTGTGATAAACTTTAACTTTGTGGTGTAACCGTGGGAGATATTGACTCGATCGGCATAGTTGGCGGAGGGCAGATGGGCGAGGCCCTGCTCAGGGGCATGCTGGAGGCCGGCCTCGTGGACAGGGAGCAGATCATGGTGGCGGAACCCTTTGCCGAGCGACGCCGGTGGCTGCATTCCACCTACGGCGTGCAGGTGACCGACAGCGAGGCCGAGCTCTGCGCCGGGGCGCGGATCCTGGTCCTGGCGGTCAAGCCGCAGGTCATGGAGCAGGTCCTGGCACGCTACCGGGAGCATGTTACCAGGGACCATCTTGTCATCTCCATTGCCGCCGGCGTCACCATTGCCGCCCTGGAACAGGGGCTTGGCGAATCCATGCGCATCATCCGGGTGATGCCCAACACGCCGGCCCTGGTGCTGGCCGGCGCCTCGGCCCTGTCCGGCAACAGTCATGCCGGCGAGGAGGACATGGCGGCGGCCGAACAGATCTTTTCCGCTGTCGGCACCTGTGTCCGGCTGCCGGAAAACCTGCTCGACGCGGTGACCGGGCTTTCCGGCTCCGGGCCGGGCTACGTGTTCACCTTCATGGAGGCCATGGTGGATGGCGGCGTGCTGGCCGGGCTGCCGCGGCCGGTGGCCGAGCAGCTGGTGCTGCAGACCGTCTATGGCGCGGCGCTGCTGGCCCGGGAGACCGGCGAACCCCTGGCCGTGCTCAAGGGCAGGGTGACCTCGCCCGGTGGCACCACCATCACCGGTATCCAGGTCATGGAAGAGGCCGGGTTGCGCGGCACGGTCATGACGGCCATCGAGGCGGCCACTGAACGCTCGCGGGACCTTGGCGCATGAAAGTGAGCTTTGCCGGTATCATCACCCGGCATGATGCGCCGGCCATCAAGGAGGTCGGCCAGGAGGTGGCCGCCTGGTTCAGGGCCCGCGGCATCCGGGCCGAGCTGGACCGGATCGAGCCGGACATGGACATGCTCGTCATCCTGGGCGGCGACGGCACCCTGCTCCACGTGGCCACCAGGGCGAGCCACTACGACATCCCGGTGGTGGGGATCAACCTGGGCAACCTGGGCTTTTTGACCGAGATCGCGGCCGACGAGATGTACCAGGCCCTGCAGACCATTCTCTCGGGCCGGGTCTACATCGAGCAGCGGATGATGCTCAAGGCCCGTTTTATCCGGGACGGGGGCGGCGAGGAGGAGCCCCTCTTCGTGCTCAACGAGGTGGTGGTGGTCAAGGGAAACACGGAGCGGGTGGTGCGCCTGCGCTGCTGGGCCGATTCCGAGTACATCACCACCTACAAGGCCGACGGCCTGATCTTTTCCACGCCAACGGGTTCCACGGCCTACAACCTCTCTGCCGGCGGGCCCATCGTCCATGCCGAGCTGGACGTCATCCTGGTCACCCCGATCTGCCCCTTCATGCTGGAGTCCCGGCCGGTCCTGCTCTCGCCCCATGTCCGGATCACCACCCAGCTCGCCGATCCGGCCGGTGACGTCAAGGTTATCGTGGACGGCCGCCGCGGCTGGGACATGCAGAAGGACGACTGTTTGGTGGTGGAGGCGGCGGCCAAGCCGCTGCTCCTGATCAGCTCGCCGCACAAGAGCTACTTCGATATCCTGCGCCGCAAGCTCAACTGGGGCGGCCGCTCCAGCGGCATGCCCCTGCCCCGCGCAGTGGCCGGCTCTTGAGTGCCGGCAGCCGCGAAAATCTCTCTACTGCTTCTGCCTGCCGCGGCTCTTTTTCTTGCGGTCGATCTTGTACTTTTTCATCTTGTACTGGAGCAGGCTCTTGGTGATGCCGAGCTTCTCGGCCGCCCGGGTCTGCACGTTGTCGGCTTCCTCCAGGGCGCGGCGGACGAGGCGTTCCTCGATACCGCTCAGGACATCGGAAAGGCTGAGGTTCTCCGGGATGAACTGTTCCAGGTCCAGGCGCGAGCTCCACTCGTGGCCGCTCTCCGTGGCGCCCGAGTCGGGCTGCACGTCTTCGGCCTCGATCCGGTCGCCGCTGCAGAGGATGGCGGCCCGCTCGATGGTGTTTTCGAGTTCGCGCACGTTGCCCTCCCAGGGCAGGCTGACCAGGAGGCGCAGGGCCTCGGGCGAGATATCGAGCCGCTCCCGCCCCAGCCGGGCGGCGTTTTTCCTGAGAAAGTGGGACACCAGCTCCGGGATGTCGTCCACCCGTTCCCAGAGTGGCGGCAGGTGGATGTGGATCACGTTGAGCCGGTAGTAGAGGTCTTCGCGGAACTTGCCCTTGTCCACCTCGTCTTTCAGGTCCTTGTTGGTGGCGGCCAGGATGCGGACGTCGACCTCCAGGGTGGCGTTGCCGCCCACCCGCTCGAAACTCCGCTCCTGCAGGACCCGCAGCAGCTTGGCCTGCAGGGGCTGCGGCATCTCGCCGATCTCGTCGAGGAACAGGGTGCCGGTGTCGGCCAGTTCAAAGCGGCCCTTGCGCATGGCCACCGCGTCGGTGAAGGCCCCCTTCTCGTGGCCGAACAGCTCGCTCTCCAGGAGGTTTTCGGAGAGGGCCGCGCAGTTGACCGAGATAAAGGGCGCGTTGCGCCGGGGGCTCAGGTTGTGGATCGCCCGGGCCACCAGCTCCTTGCCGGTCCCGGATTCGCCCGTGATCAGGACCGAGGAGGGGGTCGGGGCCACCTTTTCGATCAGCTGGTACACGGCCAGCATGCCCGGGTTCTTGCCGATCATGCCGCCGAAGCCGGAGCGGGGCGTGGCCTCGTCCCGCAGGCGCCGGATCTCGCGGATGAGACCGTAGTGTTCCACGGCCTTGCCCACGTTGGCCAGGAGTTCCTCGTTGGAAAAGGGCTTGGCCAGGTAGGTGAAGGCGCCCAGGCGCATGGCCTCCACCGCCTTTTCCACCTCGGCGTAGGCCGTGATGAGGATTACGGGAAGTTCCTTGTTGAATTCCTTGATCTTGCGTAGGAATTCTATGCCGTCCATTCCCGGCATCTTCATGTCGGTCAGGACCAGGTCCAGGTCGGTCTCCCGGACAATGGGCAGGCCGGCCGTGCCGCTGTCCGCGGTGAAGACCTCGTAGCCTTCGTCCCGCAGCAGTTCGGAGAGGACGATCTGGTAGTTGGGTTCGTCGTCAACAACGAGAATCGTGTGCATAATCAGAAAGCAGAAACCAGGGGACAGAAGACAGCGCAGGTTCCGCCTGCGGCGGGGTCAGGGGAAGGGGTGTCTTTCTGTCTCGGTGTTTTTTTATGGTTTATTGTCTTTGCAGGGTATGGCGGTCGTTCATGCCGCTCCCAGGGCGGTCCTGCCGCCTGCCCCTGGCTGCTGCTCGGGCCCGAGCCTGGCCAGGAGGGCGTCGAGCAGGCCGTCCGGGGGGCAGAAACCATTGCCGCCGCCGGCCAGGCTGCTGCCCGGGCGGTTGGCGCCGTGGAAGTCGCTGCCGCCGGTCACCAGCAGGCCGTGCCGCGAGGCCAGGGCCTGGAGCGCCCGCCGCATCTTGCGCGGGTGGGCGGGATACCAGGCCTCCAGGCCGTCCAGGCGCAGTTCCTTCAGCTCGGCCACCAGGCGGGGCTGGATCCGCATCGTCGGATCGAGCTGGCCGGGATGGGCCAGCACGGCCAGGCCGCCGGCCTGGTGGATCATGGCGATGGTCTCGGCGGCGCTGTAGCAGAAACGGCTCTGCCAGGCCGGTTTGCCCCGGCCGAGATAGTGGGCAAATGCCTCGTCCATGCTGCGGACAATGCCCATCCGGATAAGCATTGCGGCGATATGGGGCCGACCAGCCTGGCCGCAGCCGGAGAAACGTTGCAGCTCGTCTTCACTGATCCTGATCCCCATGTGCCGGAGCCGCTCCAGGATGGCGCGGTTACGCTCTGTTCGTCCCTGCTGCAGTCGCGCAAGCCAGTCGTTGAAGCGGCGATGGCCGGCATCGATGCCATACCCCAGCAGGTGCAGGGAGCGTCCCCGGTGCAGGGCGCCGATCTCGATGCCGGAGATAACCTCGATCCCGGCCTTGCTGCCATACTCCATCATCTCCGGTACCCCGGCCATGGTGTCGTGGTCGGTCAGGGCGATACCCTTCAGGCCGAGAGCCACGGCCATCTGCGCCAGTTCCCGCGGCGTGGCGGTGCCGTCGGAGTAAACGGAATGGAAATGGAGATCAATGCACATGGCAGGTACCGGCTTGGGGTTGACCGGCAGCCTGGACAGGGGCCAAGCGGTCCGGAGGCTGTCCGGGCGCGGGCCGCTGTCGCCGGTCTTCCCCGCGGATTTTCGAGGTGGCGCAAGACCGGGGACCATCCTGCAGGCAACAGGTACGAAATATCAGCTGAATCCGGCGGTTGCCACTCCCGAAGGGCGGGATGATGAAGAAAAAATCCTTTGCCGCCGCCACCGGGTCAACAATGTGCGCATTACCCCGTGACACGGCAAGAGAAAAATTTTCCTTCATTGTCCAGGTGCAGGATCCAGATGTCAGAATTTACTGTAATCACCGCGTCTCCTTTCTGCAACGTGCAAATGAAAACCTTGCCAGGTCCGGAGGTTGTCAAGTGGCTGTTTCGGCATTACGGTGTGGGATAGATGCGCCGGAGGGGCCGGCGCGAAGCGACTGGAGCCGGAACCGGGACAGGGCCGCAGGCCCTTCCCGCCGATGCGGAGCAGGGAGAAACACATGGCAGGGAAAGAGATTCGCCTGGATGCCCACAGGATCGTTGATGAACCCTTCTACCTGGCCCAGGGCGACGAGGTCCGCATTGCCGAGATCAGCTACCGCTGCGGCATGCCCCTGCTCCTCAAGGGGCCGACCGGGTGCGGCAAGACGCGCTTCATGCAGTACCTGGCCTGGAAGCTCGGCCGGCCGCTGATCACGGTTTCCTGCCACGACGATCTTTCCACCAGTGACCTGGTGGGGCGCTACCTGATCCGGGCCGGCGAGGCGGTCTGGATGGACGGGCCCCTGACCCTGGCCGTCCGGGCCGGTGCCATCTGTTACCTGGACGAGGTGGTGGAGGCACGCAAGGACACCACCGTGGTCATTCATCCCCTGGCCGATGACCGCCGGGAACTGCCCATCGAAAAACGGGGCGAGTTGCTGAGAGCGCCGCCGGAATTCATGCTCGCCGTGTCCTACAATCCCGGCTACCAGAGCGTGCTCAAGGATCTCAAGCCCTCGACCCGGCAACGTTTCGTGGCCCTGAGTTTCGATTATCCCGCGCCCGACCAGGAGGCCGAGATCGTGCAGCGGGAGGCGGATATTGCGCCGGAGCTGGCCAGACAGCTTGTCCGGCTGGCCGGCATGACCAGGAGCCTGGGGGATTCCGGCCTGGCCGAGGGCGCCTCCACCCGGCTGCTCATCCAGGCCGGCAAACTGGTGGCCCGGGGCATTCCCGTACGCGCGGCCTGCCAAGTGGCCATAACCCAGGCCCTTTCCGATGACCCGGAGTTGCTGGCCGCCATCGACGAGATGGTCAGCTCCCTGTTCTGACGGTGGATTTTTTTGTGACCAAGGGAGCTGCGGCCTTATGGTTTTCTTGAGTCTGCGGTGGTTGCATGGAGCTCGATAACCTGAAAGAGCGGTTCTTCGCCCTGGTGGCGCCTGACCTGCCCAACGACTGGGAGGTGGAGGAGGCCCTGGAGGGGTTGACGGGCGCGGCCCCGGACCTGGTGGAGACGGTCCTTGCCCAGGTGCCTGTCATCTGGCCGGTCTCCAATTCCCTGTGCTACAACTACCTGGGCCAGGCCGTCGGTGCCCTGTCCTGTTTTCCGCCGGCCGAACTGGGGACCTGGGTGAACGAGACCCTGGACCGTTACGAGAAGGGGGGACTGCAGGCGGCGCAGCGGTTCATGGTTCACGTGGAAGAGGAGTTTGTCTGTCGCCTGCGCGGGATCGCCGGCCTGCGTTTTGACGAGGTCCAGGGCCGCCTGCTGCCCTATGTCCGCGGCCTGGCCGGCCGCGATCTTGACCTCGCTGCCGCGGCCACGGCCTGCACCGACGGCGAGACCATCTACCTGCCCCGGGAGATCAGCCTGGCCAGGGGCGAGGCGGACAATTTCCTGCTCTACAAGCTGACAGCATCCTTCCAGTGGGCCTTCCTGGAGCTGGGATCGTTTGCCCCGGCCAGCCCCCTGCTGCCGGCCGCGCCAGATACCGAGCTCGCCTGGCTGCCCCTGGCCCGGTTTTTCGATTCCCTTGCCCATCCCGGCCTGGCCGCTGACATCTACCTGCAGCTCGAGTCCATCCGGGCCCGCGCCTTCCTGGCCCGGGAGCTGCCCGGCCTGATGCGGGAGGCGCTTCCCCTGCTCCCTGCCTGTCCTGCCTGGCCCGCGGCCGGGGACCGGGCAGGCCGGCTGGTGTCCGAACTGCAGTGTTACTGCCTGTCCGGCGACATCCGGGACGCCTCCCTGGCCGCCGCCCATGGCCGCCGCCTTCGCCATCTCGTGGAACCGGGCACCGATGCGGCCCGGAGCCTGGAGCTGTGCAGGGACCTGCATGCGCAGTGGTGCCGGGACGCTGGTGACTACCACTCCCCGCAACCGCTGTTCTTCCAGGGGACCTTCAGGCTGGATCTCGTCCTGGCCGCGCGCAACCGGCGGCGACGCTCCCTGGAGCAGCGGTTCGTTGACACCCTGGCCACGGTCCTGGTGCAAACTCCTGCGCCAGGGAAGGGGACAGGCGGGGACAGGGAGCAGGCAGCGGGCGAGGCGCCGGCGCCGGACGTGGCCCTGGTCCTGGACAGCGGCGGAAAGCGGCACCGGGACGCGGAGCAGACCGCGTTCCTGCGGATCAACAACGAGCAGGTGGCACTGGACGAGGAACTGGAGGCCCTGGCCCGCGAGGTCACCGACGAGTTCGGTTTCCTGCCGCCGCGATTCATCAGCAGCGCGGCCGGTCGTGCCGGCCGGGCCGCGGCCATCGGCGCGCCGGGCGGGCCGGCAGGGGGCGGGGAGGTGCAGGCGCCGGTGGTCTACGACGAGTGGGACCATCGCCGCAACGGCTTCCGGAAGAACTGGTGCATCATGACCGAGAAAGAGATCCCGGTGACCCGCTCCACCTTCATCGCCGCCACCCTGGCCCGCTACCGGGGCCAGATCGTCCGCCTGCGCAACCAGTTCGAGATGATGCGGACAACCGAGCGGTTCCTGCGCCGGCAGCGCGACGGCGATGACATCGATCTCGACGCCCTGGTCGAGTCGCTGGCCGACAGCCGGGCCGGCCTGCCGCCGTCGGACCGGCTGTTTGTCCGCCTGGCCCGGGACGGGCGGGACATCGCCGCCCTCTTCCTGGTGGACATGTCCAACTCCACCCAGGGCTGGGTGGGGACGGCCATCAAGGAGGCACTGGTCCTCATCTGCGAGGCCATGGAAAAGGTGGGGGACCGGTATGGCATCTACGGCTTTTCCGGTATGCGCCGCCTGCGCTGCGAGACCTTTCACATCAAGCACCTGGACGAGCCCTACGGCGACGGGGTGCGGCAGCGGATCGGTTCCATCGCCCCCCAGGAGTACACCCGCATGGCGCCGGCGATCCGGCACATGACGGCCCGGTTCGCCGAGGTCGATGCCCGCATCAGGCTGCTGGTGATCCTCTCCGACGGCAAGCCGGAAGACTATGATGACTACAAGGGGGAGTATGCCATCGAGGATACCCGCCATGCCCTGCTCGAGGCAAGATCGGCCGGCATTCACCCCTTCTGCATCACCATCGACCACCATGCGCACGAGTACATGGCCCACATGTACGGGGCCGCGAACTCCATCTTTCTCGATGACGTGCGCAAGCTGCCGGCCCGGATGCCGGAGATCTACCGGGTGCTGACGAGCTGACCCCGGCCCGGCGTCCGGAGAACGTGGCAACAGCAGGATTTCGGTTACAGCCAATATATATGATTTTTGAACGGAGGACTGGATATGAACGATGCCATTGTGGTCTGCCCCTCCTGCGGGGCAAAGAACAGGATCCCTGCCGACAAGCGCCACCTGACCCCCAAGTGCGGCCGCTGCGGCGCGCCGCTCGGCCGGGCCGCCGGCGGCACCGTGATCGAGCTCACCGACATGACCTTCCAGCAGGAGGTGGCCGGTTCGCCGCTGCCGGTGCTGGTGGATTTTTATTCGCCCACCTGCGGGCCCTGCCGGATGCTGGCGCCGGTCATCGAGGAGCTGGCCCGCAAGTACGCCGGCCGGGCAAGGATATGCAAACTCGACACCAGCCGCCACCAGGTGATCGCGTCCCGGTTCCAGATCCGCGGCGTGCCGACCCTGCTCTTTTTCAAGGGCGGCCAGGTGGTGGACCAGCTGGTGGGCGCCGCGCCGCAGGCTGAGATCGAGCAGAGACTGAACGCGCTGCTCTAGGGGTGCGGTCAGAAAGACAAAAAAAGGCTACAGTTGTCGTCCGTACCTGCCGACAAGGAAGATAGGTGAAATACTCCCGGCGTCCGGCCCGCAGGGGCAGGGTGCCGGGGTGTCCTGTCTGATCTGATGCCATGGAGCGGGCCTGTCAATGCGGTATCTTCTCTTTCTGCTGTTTGCGGTGGCACCTGTCGCGGTCAGCGGCTGTATCCGGAGTCCGCAACCGGAGACCTATCCCTTCTCCACCCAGCAGAAGATGCAGGCCGCCCACCACTGGGACGTCCTGGCCAACGACGTGGCCAACCAGATCAACAATGCACTGATCCGGCGGGGCTACCTGGAGACACCGGTCTACGTCAACCACATCTGCGGCGACTCCAGCGACTGCGCCGGGAGCTCCTTTCCCTTTGACGAGGCATTCAACGACCTCCTGACCACACAGCTGGTCAACTTCGGGGTCCCTACCCTTGCCAAAAACGATGATTCCGGCCTGGTGGTCAACTACAAGGTCCAGGTCGTCTATCACAGCGACCCGCCCCTGCAGTGGCCGCGGCCCGGCGTGCTGACCTCGCTGGCCGCCGGTGTCATCGTCATGCGCAACGCCCCGGACGAGATCCTGGCCCTGGCCGCTGCCGCGGCAACCGATATCCTGCGGACCACCTCGGTGGTCAATGGTCACTACGAGGTGATCATCTCCACCTCCATCGTGGATCACAATGTCTACCTGATGCGCAAGTCCGACATCTATTACATCAATGATCCCGATTTCTGGCAGTACCGGAAATCCGAACCCGCCGCCGAGATTGAATTGACCAGTAGCCGCTATTGACGTATGCTTGGTGGCAGCGACCACTGTTTACAGCCCTGTCCACACGCCTGCGAGCCGCGATGCTGACCAGATCCTTTTCCTTTCTTGTCATCCTGCTGTTGTCCATCCTCCCGGTTGCCGGCTGCAGCGACCTGAACTGCACCAGCCTCGAGAACCTCCTCGGCGGCCATGTCAACCTGGTCCGCCTGGGGGCCAGGATCGGTGACCGGCTCATCGACGAGGCTGTGCCGCCGCTGGTTCCCCGGCAGGCCGACCGGCCGGTCCTGGTGACCACCCTGGTGGACAACACCGATCTGGGCAAGAGTTCCGATTTCGGCCGCACCCTGCAGAACCATATTGCCTCGCAGTTTGTCCGGCGCGGCTACGCGGTCAGGGAGATCAAGCTGCGCAGTGACCTGCTGATCCTGAAAGGGGAGGGGGAGTTCATGCTCTCCCGTGACCTGGAGCGGCTGGCCGACCGGCAGCGGGCCCAGGCCGTGGTGGTGGGCACCTACAGCCTGGCCGACCGGGTCATGTACCTGACCGTGCGGCTGGTACGTCCCGGAGACCGGACCATCCTCGCCACCTGGGACAAGCGTCTCTGTCTCGATGAACGGACCCTGCGCATGCTGGGCCTCCAGTTCCGGGAAGACACCGACATCAAGCCGCCCGCCGAATCCGTGCTCGACAGGATCCTCTACTGAGCCTGCCGCCCATACCTCCCCACTCCCTGCACGGCCCCTCCTTCCTGGCGACTGCCGTGATACGTTGTGGTATATTCGTTTCCTGAAGACCATCGAGTTTTTCTTTTGTGCATTTCTTTCCTATCGATTGAATTTCACAGATTATTTTCTTGTGTAATTTTGCCTGATCGCGGATAATATTTTTAGCATATGTCAGAATAAGGCAATGAACCGGTGCGGCCCTGGCCGCCTGTTGGCCAAAAGTTATTGCGCCGCAGTCATTCCCGGGCAGTCGTGTGTTCAGCGGATGTCCGGCCGATGCCGACAACCATCTCAGAAAGGGAGCGAATCCATGCAGGCAGTTCCGTCTTCCGTCAGTGAGGAGAGCAGAAACAGCGACAGCGAGCGCGACCTGATTGGCGCCGTGCTTGAACACGCACCTGTGCAGCGGTTTGCGGCAGGTGATGCCATTGTCACCCCGGGTGCCGATGCCCGGATCTTTTACTATGTCAGGGATGGCAGCGTCGAGGTCAGCTACCTGGACAGCGACGAGACCAGGATAACGGTGGCCCTCATCGGCACCGGCGAGTTCTTCGGCGAGATCGGCTTTTTTGATGCCGAGTCGCGGGTGCGCGATATCCAGGCATCGACCAGTGCGGAGATAGCCGTCTTCGACCGGGAGGTCATGGAGACGCTCCGTGTCGAAAATCCCGGGCTCTACATGGAGTTCATCATCTACCTGACCCGGAGGATATGCGCCAAGTTCCGTCGTATCGCCGGTGAACGGGAACCGCTTGCCGCCTACGCCGAGTCGCTCTCCACCCGGCGCACGGTACGCTACAGCGAGACCCGGCCCATACCCAGCAGCCTGCTGCGGTCCACGGCCTGGTTCGATGTCAGCACCAGTGTCGAGGCCTTCAAGTCCGAGCTGTTCGACCTCTCCCACCAGATCCAGCAGAACGAGGCCCGCGGCGAGCGGGACGAACTGCTGGAGCACCGGGTCTTCCGGGTAATGGAGGCGCTCAACGACGCCCTGCCCGGGTTTGCCGAGACCATGGCCGGCTCGGGCTACGAGGATGTGATGTGGGGCTATATCTTCAAGGAGATCTTTCCTTATATCAACCGCAGCCGTTTTGTCGAGCGGGCCTATTACAAGCCCAAGGGCTATGCCGGCGATTTCCTGATGATGGAGCATATCTATGCCAACGTGCCCAGGGGTGACGGCCGCTTCGGCGAGCTCATCGACGCCTACAGCCTGCAGCGACCCGGTTCCCTGGCCATCCGCGGCCGCAGGAAACTCCTGGCCGGACAGCTCGCCGAGCACAGCGCGCCCATCGCTGCCCGCGGCGAACGGGTCAACATCATGAACCTGGCCTGCGGCCCGAACCGGGAACTCTTTGATTTCCTGGCCCACTGTGACTACTCCGAGGCCATAGAGGCCCTCTGCGTGGACATCGACTCCGAGGCCCTGCAGTACACCAACCAGCACGTAAACGTCTTCCCGCACCGGGCCTCGGTCCGGCTGATGAGCGAGAATGTCATCAAGTGGGCCCTGGGCCGCGTCTCGCACCAGATCGAGCAGCAGGATATCATCTATTCGGCCGGCCTGTGCGACTACCTCGATGTCCGCCTGTTCAGGGCGCTCATCAGCCGCTGTTACGAGCATCTCAAGCCGGGTGGCGTCCTGCTGCTGGGCAATTTTTCGCCCTACCCGGACTCCATCTTCCTGGACAAGCTCCTGCGCTGGGAACTGATCTACCGCACGGCCGACGATCTGCGCGAGATCTTTGCTCCCACGCCCTTTGGCGACAATGTCACCATCCTGGCCGAGGACGAAAAGGTCAACCTCTTTGCCCTGGCCAGCAGGGACTGAAAACCGATGACGGCCTCAACACGGGCAGACCTGGCCGGTTTCGACAGCGAGCTGCATGCCCTCTTCCACCAGCGGACCCACCTCTCCCTCTGGCTGGGCATGGTGTTCTTTCTCTTTTTCTCCCTGCTCGACCTGGCCGTGTGCAGGGAATACTTTGTCCTGTTTTTTCTCTTCCGCCTGGGCTTCGTACTCCTGCTCCTGTCCATCCTCTACCTGCTGCGTCTGCCGGCAGCGGGCCGCTATGTCCGTCACCTGGTGTTTCTTGCCCTCCTGCTGGGCAGCGGTGCCATCTCGCTCATGGCCACCTACCTGGGGGGGTTCACCTCTGATTACTATGTCGGCATTCTCCTGATGATGGCCGGCAGCATCGCGGTGCTGCCCCTGACCGGCCTGGAGGCGGCCCTGGTCGGTTTTTCCATGTACGGCGTTTACATGCTGATCCTGCTGGCGGCCGGCCCCCGGCCCCAGAGCCGGGAGCTCGCCTATGCGGTCAATGATTCCTTTTTCTTTTTTGCCGTCATCGCGGTCACCACCATACAGTGCTTTGACGACATGCGGGTGCGGCGCAACACCTTCCGGGCCAAGGAGAACCTGAAGTCGGCAAGACGGGAGTTGACCGGCTATACCAACAACCTGGAGGAACTGGTCCACCTCCGCATGGAGGAACTGGAGGAATCGGATCTGCGCTTCAAGGACCTGTACGACAATATCCTTGACCTGGTGGTGCTCCTGGATGCCCATGGCATCGTCCGCATGGCCAACCGGCGTTTTGTCGAGGTCTTTGACTGGGACCCGCATCGGCTGCTCGACCGTCCCCTGGTCCAGCTGGTGGCGCCCGGGGACCGGGACCGGCTGCAGAAGGCCCTGCTCGGGCTGCTCCAGCAGGGCGAGGATATCCGGGACCGGCAGGTGCAGATGGTCACCGAGGCCGGGCGTGTCATCGACGTGGAGATCAGCGGCAACCGGGTGGACATGCGGGACGGCCGTTCCTGGTGCCAGCTCGTCATCCGTGACATCACCGCCACCAAGAAGATGGAGCGCGACGTCCTGGCCTCCAATCACCTGATCGACACCTCCAGGCGGGCCGCCATCCTCGGCCTGGCCAAGCTCGCCGAGTACCGGGACTGCGAGACCGGCGCCCACCTGGAAAGGATGCGGGAATATACCCGGATCCTGGCCAGCGAACTGGCACTGGGTCCCGCCTTTGCCCGGATCATCACCGACGGTTTCGTGGAGGATATCTACATCTCCTCGGTCCTCCATGATATCGGCAAGGTGGGGATCCCGGACTCCATCCTGCTGAAGCCCGGCCCCCTGACCAGCGAGGAGTTCGAGCAGATGAAGCTGCACTGCGAGTTCGGCGCCGCGGTGCTCGCCGAGGCCGAACAGGAGGCAGGGCATGTCTCCTTCCTCGCCATGGGACAGGAGATCGCCATGTACCACCACGAGAAGTGGGACGGTTCCGGTTATCCCCGGGGCCTGGCGCGTGACGCCATCCCCCTTTCGGCGCGCATCGTTGCCCTGGCCGATGTCTACGATGCCCTGACCTCCAGGCGCTGTTACAAGCCGGCCTTCAACCATGAAACGTCAAGAGACCTGATTATCCGGGAGGGTGGGCGTCATTTTGATCCCGAGATCGTCAACGCCTTCCTGGTCCGGGAACAGGAGTTCAAGCGGATCCGGATGGAATCGCTCCTCAACTGAACCCTGGCCGGCTCCCGCCTGTTCCGGCCGGGATGCCCTGGATGCCCCATGAGAAGGATCATCGATCCAGACCGGTTGTCAACCCTCTGCCAGCTCCTGGGCAGCGAGACCATGGAGCATCGCTTTGTCGATGCCTACCGGCGGGAGCTGGAGCGGCTGCTGCGCCGGCGGGTCTCCTACATCCTCGTGGTGGGCATGGTCTTTGTCCTGCTGTTCTCGTTCCTGGACAGCTACATGGCGCCGGTCCTTTCCTCGGAGTTTCTCAGGTACCGGCTGGAGACCTTTGCCCTGGGCGGCCTGCTGCTCCTCGCCAACCACCTCGACCGCAAGGGCCGCTTCACCCATGTCATCTGCTGTGCCGGCTACCTCCTGATCACCCTGTTCATCGTCCTGCTGGTGGTGCGAACCGGCGGTGTCCGGTCTCCCTACTGGGTCGGCCTGCCGGTGATCATCATCACCTACACGGCCATCGCTCCCCTGACCCCGCACCAGACCATGATCTGCGGCACCATGGCGGCGGTGTTCTATGTCCTGGGCCTCTTTTTCTTTGCGCCGGTGCCCACGGATTCCCTTCTCATCCTGTTCAACAACCTCTTTTTTATTTTCTGTTTCATCATGATCGCCGCCATCCAGAGCTGCACCGAGAACTCGGCCCGGGAGCGGGAATTCATCCTGCGCATGGAAGAGGATGCGGCGGCAGGGGAACTCGCCCGGCAGGCGGACCTGCTGGAGGAGGAGGTCACCCGGCGGACCAGTGAACAGAGGGCCTCCGAGGAACGCTACCGGTTGCTGCTCGAGCAGATCGCCGACGATATCCTCCTGGTTGACGGCAAGGGCGATATCCTCCATGCCAGTCCCCGCTTTTACCGGCACATGGGGGCCGAAGCGGAAAGCGGCGGGCGCCGTTCCCTGCTGGGCTTTGTCGCGGAACAGGATCGGCAGCGGGTCCGGGACGACCTGCTGGCCCGCCTTGGTCGCGGCGAGTCGGTGGCGGGTTTCCAGCTTCGTCTCGCGGCCGCCGATGGCAGGCAGGTGGATGCCGAGATATCCGGCACCCTGCTGACGCGGAACCGGCAGGTTCTTGGCCTGCAGCTGGTGATCCGGGATGTCAGCAGGCGCAAGCTGCTGGAGCAGGAGCTGCTCCGGTCCCTGCAGATGGTCAAGATGACCGAGACCGCCACCATCCTGGCCCTGGCCCGCCTGTCCGAGCACCGGGACATCACCCCGGGCAGGCACCTGGAACGGATCCGGGAGTACTGCACGGTCCTTGCCCGTGAACTGGCCCGGGGCCGGCATTTCGGGGAGCAGGTCAGCGATACCTACATCTACAACCTCAGGCAGGCCGTTGTCCTTCATGATATCGGCAAGGTGTCCATCCCCGATGCCATCCTGATGAAGCGGGGGCAACTGACAGCAGAGGAGGAGGAGATCTGCCGCCGCCACACCATCAACGGAGGTGACGTGATCAAGGCCATGCAGGCCCAGGGCGAGGGAAGCGGTTTTCTGGCCATGGCCAAGAGCATCGCCTACTTCCACCACGAGCGGTGGGACGGCACCGGCTATCCCCAGGGCCTGAAGGGCAAGGAGATACCCCTCTCCTCACGGATCATGGCCGTGGCCGATTCCTACGAGTCCATGACCAGCTGCACCCTGTACCGGGAGGTGTACAGCCACCGCCAGGCCGTGGAGGCCATCGTGCTCGGGGCCGGCTACCAGTATGATCCCGTGGTGGTGGAGGCCTTTGTGGCCCGGCAGCGGGATTTTGACCGCATCCGGCGGGAATATTCCGAGGAGGAAGGGGAACTCGGTCGTCGCGCAGTCTGATCTTGAGCGTACCGGGAAATCCGGTCACCCTTCCGGCCAGGGCCTCCTGGAATCTCTCGCCGATAACGATGGCCATGTCCCTGAATGGATGGCTTGGCGTTATTATCCCGCGTTGAGCTCGCGGGCCAGCTTGTCCGCAATCCACTTGTTGAGGCTCTTGCCCTCGGCCCTGGCGGCAATGGCAATTTCCCGGTGCAGTTCACCCGGCAGTCGCACGTTGAATTTCCCGGAATATTCCTTCCTGGGGTTGACGCCGTCTTCCTCGCACATTTCAAGGAACACCTTCAGGGAGATGGCGCCCTCCCTTTTCAGGCTTTCGATATCGCGGCCGTAA
>WFUT01000018.1 GCA_015484845.1 Desulfobulbaceae bacterium | reverse complement strand
TTCGGTAAAATTGCCAATCCCGAAGGGCGAGAAAATGAAGAAAAAAATCCTTCACCCGATCAGTGAGTCGAAAAAAACGATCACGTTCGTATAATCCGCTGATACGGCAAAGGAAAATTTTTTTCTTCATTTTCGAAGTGCAGGATTTAGGTGTAATTTTTCTTCACCTATCCAAGGAGAGACCATGACAGCGCCCATCGATTTCAACCGTCACCCCTGTTTCAATGCCAAGGTCAAGGGACAGTATGGCCGGGTCCACCTGCCGGTGGCCCCCAGGTGCAATATCCAGTGCAACTACTGCAACCGGAAATACGACTGTGTCAACGAGTCCAGGCCCGGTGTCACCAGCACGGTCCTGACCCCGGACCAGGCCCTGCACTACATGGGAAAGGTGCTGGAAAAGGAGCCCAGGATCTCGGTGGCCGGCATCGCCGGGCCGGGCGATCCCTTTGCCAACGCCGGCGAAACCCTGGAGACCATGCGCCTGATCCGGAAAAATTTTCCAGACACCATCCTCTGCCTGGCCTCCAACGGCATGAACCTGGCCCCGCACGTACCCGAGCTGGCGGAGATCGGCGTCTCCCACGTCACGGTGACCGTGAACGGGGTCGATCCGGAGGTCACGGCCGGGATCTATTCCTGGGTGCGGGACGGCAAGATCGTGTACCGGGGGATCCAGGGCGCGGAGCTGCTCCTTGCCCGGCAGCTCGCCGCCATCAGGGCCCTCAAGGAGCACGGTATCCTGGTCAAGATCAACACCATCGTCATCCCGGGCATCAACGACCACCATGTCATGGAGGTGGCCAGGACCATGCGGGAACTGGGAGCCGACCTGCTCAACTGCATGGCCATGTTCCCCAATGCTGACACGGTGTTCGAGAATATCACCGAGCCCTCCCGCCGGGTCATGGCCGATATCCGCAACCGGGCCGAAGCGTACCTGCCCCAGATGCGCCACTGTACCCGCTGCCGGGCCGACGCGGTGGGCCTGCTGGACGAGGACCGCACCGACGAGATGCGCGGCTGCCTTTCGGCCTGCGCCAGCCTGCCCTCGCCCGCAGAGGAGGTGCCACCCTTCGTGGCCGTGGCCACCCTGGAGGGCGTGCTGGTCAACCAGCATCTCGGCGAGGCGACCCGGTTCCAGGTCTGGCGGCAGGACGGTGACGGCTACTCCCTGGTCGAGGAGCGGCCGGCGCCTCCTCCGGGCGGCGGCGCCAACCGCTGGCACAGCATCGCCAGGATCCTCGCCGACTGCCGGGCGATCCTGGTCTGTGATCTTGGTGAGAGCCCCCGCGCCATCCTGAAGAAAAAGGGGATCCGCCCCATCACCATGAGCGGCTTCATCGAACAGGGGCTGCGCGCCGTCTACACGGGCAGGGGATTGACCGCCCTGCAGGGAAGGATGCGCAAGTGCACCGCCAAGGGCGCCTGTGCCGGCGGTGGCGGCGGCTGCGGCTGAACCCGGGGGACCCCCACGGAAGCCCGAAAACAAGAAAAATACAAAAACTCAACCCTGCACACCCTGTTTTCCATGGAGGACGCACCATGCTCATTGCCATTGCATCCACGGACGGCGAGACGGTCAATGAACACTTCGGCCGGGCCGACCGTTTCCTGATCTACGAGATCGCTGAAGGCAGGCGCCATCTCCTGCTCATCCGCCGGGTCAATCCCTGGTCTGTTGGTGACGGCAGCCATGAATTTTCAGAAGAGCGGTTCACGCCCCTGGCGGCAAGCCTTGCCGACTGCGCCCGCATCTACTGCAGCCACATCGGGCAGCGGCCGCGGCAGGAGCTGGAACAGCGGGGCATTACAGTCATTGCCGGCACCAGGCGGATCAGCGAGATCACGGAAGAAGAGATGGCGGCATCGCCATGAAGAGGCTGCTGCACATCCTGGCCCTGTTCGCCTGCCTCGCTGTCCCCGCGGCTTCCGCCGTGGCCGGGACGGGCCGCCCCCTGCTGGTGGCGGTGGCGGCCAACTTTGCCCCGGCCATGGCAGAGATCGGCGCCCGCTTTACCGGCAGGACCGGCATCCCCGTGCAGACCACGGTCTCGTCATCGGGCCGGCTCTATGCCCAGATCAGGAACAGGGCCCCGTTCTCCCTGTTCCTGTCCGCCGATACCCGCAGGCCGCAGCTCCTCTTTGAGCAGGGATTCTGCCGCCGGCCCGAGGTCTATGTCCGCGGCCGGGCCGTGCTCTGGAGCCGCGACCCGAAACAGTGCCACAGGGCCGGCGACTGGAAGCGACTTGTCGCGTCAGCGGCCAGGACAGGCATCCCCAACCCGGAACTGGCCCCCTACGGCGCGGCGGCCCGGCAGGCCCTTGTCAACAGTGGTCTCTGGGAAAAGGTGGCCGGCCGCCTGGTCTATGGCGCCAACGTGGCCCAGAGTTTCCAGTACGCGGCCAGCGGCGCAACCACGGTCTCCTTCATCTCCCGCTCCCTTGCCGCCACGGCCACCGGCGCCGGGGGCTGTTTTCTGCCCGTGCCCGAGGCAGAACCCGTGGCCCAGGCGGCCTGCGTGATCACCACCTCACCGGCCGGGGACGCGGCCCTGGCCCTGCTCCGCTTCCTGCGCAGGGACTCGTCGGAGATCCTTGCCCGATACGGCTACAGCCGGTAAGCAACAGGAGACATCATGGACCTGACCCCGCTTTTCCTCTCGGCCAAGCTGTCACTGATCAGCACCACCATGCTCCTGCTCCTGGCCATGCCCCTGGCCGCCCTGCTGGTCTTTGTCCGCTTTCCGGGCCGCTTCCTGGCCGACAGCCTGGTCAACCTGCCCCTGGTCCTGCCGCCCACGGTGCTCGGGTTCTACCTCCTGGTCATCATGGGACCGGACGGCCCGGTGGGCAGGGTATGGACCGCGCTTACCGGCAGCACCATGGTCTTCACCTTTGCCGGCATCGTGCTGGCCGCCATGGTCCACAGCCTGCCCTTTGCCGTGCAGCCGCTGAAGACCGCCTTTGAGAAGATCGACCGCAGGCTGCTGGAGATGGCCGATGTCCTGGGCAGTTCGCCCATGGCGGTCTTCTTCCGGGTCATCCTGCCCAACGCCACCGGCGGCATCGCTGCATCGGCGGTGCTCGCCTTTGCCCACACCATGGGCGAATTCGGCGTCATCCTGATGGTGGGCGGCTCCATACCGGGCCGCACCCGGGTGGCGTCCATCGCGATCTATGAATACGTCGAGGCCATGCGCTACCGCGAGGCGGCAATCCTCTCCCTGGTCCTGGTGGCCATCAGTTACGCCGTGCTCCTGCTGGTCAACACGCTCAACAGGAATTCCCATCATGCTTGAGGCACACGTTGTCAAGAAACGCGACCGGTTCATCGTCGATGTCAGGCTGCGCTGCCCGGATGGCGATCTCCTGGTCCTGACCGGTCCATCGGGATCCGGCAAGACCACGGTCATCCGGGCCCTTGCCGGCCTGGAACGCCCCGATGGCGGCTCGATCCGCTATCGGGAGAAGACCTGGTTCAGCGCCAGGGAGCGGATCCTGCTCAAGGCGCGGCAGCGGAAGGTGGGGTATGTCTTCCAGGAACATACCCTCTTCCCCCACCTG
>WFUT01000017.1 GCA_015484845.1 Desulfobulbaceae bacterium | reverse complement strand
TTCGGTAAAATTGCCAATCCCTGCGGGCGAGAAAATGAAGAAAAAAATCCTTCACCCGATCGGTGAGTCGAAAAAAACGATCACGTTCGTATAATCCGCTGATACGGCAAGAGAAAATTTTTTCTTCATTTTCGAAGTGCAGGATTTAAGTGGGATGGTCTCACTTCAGCTCAAAATGGATCGGCACCACGACCTCGGTGGCCACCGGCCGACTGCCCCTGGTGCCGGGAACAAAGCGCCAGCCGCGGACCGCGGCCAGGGCCGAGCGGTCGAGAAGCCCGTGGCCGCTGCTTTTTGCAAGCGCCACCGTTGCCACTCGACCATCGGCCCGGACCAGGGCCCGGACCAGGACCACGCCCTGCCAGGCGCGGCGCCGCGCCAGGGCCGGGTAGTCGGGCGGCGGATTGAAGCGGTAGAGTGGCCGCGCCTGCCGCACCCCTGCCGCCGTGGCCGTGGCCGCGGCCTGGTCGCGGCCCGGCAACGGTGCCGGGCTGACCGCGGGGTGTGGTGCCGCAGCCGGCCTGGCCGCGGGAAGCCGTGCCGCCGCCGGCCCGGCGGACGGTACTGTCTTTTCCTGCCGCCTGCCCCGTTTCTTGACCCGGCGCGGCCTGACAACACGATCCTGCGCCGGCTTCCTTGCCGGTACCGGCGCCTGCCGGGCCGGGGTCCCGGTGACCGGCACCGGCCTGGACTCCGCCGGCGCCTCGGCAACACGGGCCGCTGGCTGCCGCCGCTCCTCTGCCGCCTGCCGGTGGTTGCTCCCAGCGGCCTTTTCCCGGCTGCGCGAGGCCGCGGCAGGGACCAGGGTCACGGTGACCTGGTCGGCCGCCGGCAGGCTGGGCGGCACGGTACGCCCAGGAGGCAGGGCCACGAACAGCAGGCAGCCGTGCACGAACAGGGCCAGGAGAAAGGCCGAAAAAAGACGCATGATCCCGCTTCCACAGGCTATTTCTGCCGGACCTGCCGGGCCTGCAGGGAGATCTTTTCTATCCCTGCCCGGCGGACCAGGTCCAGCACCCGGAAGAGATGCTGGTAGTCCACGCCCCGGTCGGCAAAGAGCAGCACGGCCGGGGCCTGTCTCCTGTCCCGGCAGGCCTGCGCCAGCCGGGCCGCCAGTTCCCGCTCACTGACCGGCTCCCGGTTCAGGTACAGGCGATTACCGTCCGCGGTGCCGCCGATGGAGACCGACAGCGGCGTCTCCCGGGATGGCCGCGTGAGCGAGGAGTCGGGCAGGTCGAGGTCCATGCCCCGGTGCACGGCCATGGACAGCATGGCGTAGATGAAAAAGACCAGGAGCAGGAAGACAATGTCGATGAGCGGCAGCATCTCGATGCGGGCCGGCCGCCGGCGCGCCCTACGAAGCCGCATGGTCCCGCCCCTGCAGCAGCCTGGCATGGACCACCTCCAGCGAGGTGCCGTACTTCTCCATCACGTAGGCGGCATGCTCGATGCGGCTGTTGAAGTAGTTGTAGGGAAAGACCGTGACAATGGCTATGCCCAGGCCCGTGGCCGTGGTAATCAGGGCCTGGGCGATGCCGCCGGTGACCAGGCGCGGGTCGGCGATGCCGCCGGCATGCAGCATGTCAAAGGAATGGATGATGCCGGTCACCGTACCCAGGATGCCCAGGAGCGGCGCCACCGTGATCATGGTGTCCAGGACGCCCATCCGGCGCCGCATCCTGGTCAGGATGGCCTCGGCCTCGGCCTCCATGGCCTTGACAAGGGAAAAATCGCGATGCAGGATGCCCACCACCAGCATGCGGATGACGTAGTCGCGGCTGCCCCGGGTCCGGTCGCGGATCGCCTCCCAGTCGCCGGTACGGGCCAGCTCCAGGACCTCGTCCATGAGCTGCCGGTCACGACCCCGTTCCACCTGCAGCCAGAACAGGCTGCGCTCCAGGACCACGGTGAGCACGGCCAGGGAACAGGCCAGAAGCGGCCACATGAGCGGTCCGCCGGCCAGGAAGATATCATAGATTCGCTGGGTCTGATACATTGCTGATCCGAAGTGTTGACCAGGGAAAATTCAGTGGCACATCCCGGCCTGCACCGCCCTCCCCTGCCGACGCCGCAGGGCCGGGTCCATGGCGGTTTCGGCCCGGAAGGACTGCAGGAGATGGCGGGAGCCCGCCGGGACCAGGGCGCGGATGGCCGCAAGGTCGGCCCGGTCCAGGAGCGCATCAACGCAGGTGGTGCGAAAGAGATGGTCAATGCCCGAAGCGGCGATGAGCGCGATGGAGCGGGCAATACGCCCCGTGTCCACGGGCCGGCCGCAGAGGAGCGGATACTTTGCCAGGGGCGCCTTGATGTCCATGGCGATGCAGTCGACCAGGCGCCGGTCGATCAAGTCCGCCAGGACCTCGGGGTGATGGCCGTTGGTATCCAGCTTGACCGGAAAGCCCATGGCCCGCACCTCGCCGAGAAAGGCGGCCAGGTCCGGCTGCAGGCAGGGCTCGCCGCCGGAGATCACCACGCCGCCGAGCTGTTCCGTGCGCCGGCGCAGGAAGCGGAGCACCTCCCCTGCCGTCGGATCGTCCGGAGCGGGCCGAGCGGAGAGCAGGGAGCCGTTGTGGCAGAAGGGGCAGCGAAAGTCGCAGCCCCGGGTAAAGACCACGGCTGCCGGCCGGCCGGGATAGTCGGACATGGAAAAACGGAGCAGGCCGCCGATCTTCATGCCAGGCTGTAGGTGTTGCGCCGGCTGAACTCGGCCCGCTTGCCCTCGTTCCACTGGCTCACCGGCCGCATGTAGCCCACCACCCGCGAGTAGACCTCGGTCTCGGCGTTGCAGTGGGGGCAGCGGGCCTGCTCGCCGACCAGATAACCGTGTTCGGCGCAGATGGAAAAGGAGGGGGTCAGGGTGAAGTAAGGCAGCCGGTAGCGATGGCAGACCCGGCGCACGAACGCCTTTACCGCCGCCGGGTCGGGTGCGGCCTCGCCCAGGAAGGCGTGGACCACGGTGCCGCCGGTGTAGCTGGCCTGCAGGGGATCCTGGAGGTCGAACACCTCGAAGATATCATCGGTGTAGTTGACCGGCAACTGGGTGGAGTTGGTATAGATGGGCACGCCACTGTCGGTACGCAGGGGGCAGACCATCTCCGGAAACCGCTGGTGATCGAGCCGGGCCAGGCGGAAGCCGGTGCCCTCGGCCGGGGTGGCCTCCAGGTTGTAGTGGTGGCCGGTCTGGGCCTGGAACTCCTGCAGCCGGCCGCGCATGTGGGCCAGGATGCGCAGGGCCAGCGCCCTGCCCTCCCGGCTGCCGATGTCGCAGCCCAGCAGGTTCAGGCAGGCCTCGTTGGCGCCGATCAGGCCGATGGTGGAGAAATGGTTGTTCCAGTAGGAGCCGAACCGTTTCCGCACCGCCCGCAGGTAGTAGCGGCTGTAGGGATAGAGGCCGCGTTCGGTGAACCGCTCCAGGACCTTGCGCTTGATCTCGAGGCTGGTGCGGGCGATCTCCATGAGCCGGTCGAGCCGGGCCAAGAACTCCTCTTCGTCCTTTGCCTGGTAGCCGATGGCGGCCAGATTGATGGTCACGACCCCGATGGAGCCGGTGAGCGGGTTGGCGCCGAACAGGCCGCCGCCGCGCTGCACCAGTTCGCGGGTGTCCAGGCGGAGGCGGCAGCACATGGAGCGGGCATCGTCGGGGGAGAGATCGGAGTTGACGAAGTTGGCGAAATAGGGGATGCCGTAGCGGGCCGTAACCTCCCAGAGCAGGTCCAGGTCCGGGTTGTCCCAGTCAAAATCGGCGCCGATGTTGTAGGTGGGGATGGGAAAGGTAAAGACCCTGCCCTGGGCGTCACCGGCCGCCATCACCTCCAGGAAGGCCCGGTTGATCAGGGTCATCTCGGCCTGGAACTCACCATAGGTCGCCTCCTGCGGTTTGCCGCCGATGAGCACCGGCTGTTCGCGCAGGGGCCCTGGCGGCTGCAGGTCCATGGTCAGGTTGGTGAAGGGCGTCTGGAAGCCCACCCGGGTGGGGACATTGAGGTTGAAGATGAACTCCTGGATGGCCTGCTTTACCTCGACATAGTCCAGGTTGTCGTGGCGGACAAAGGGTGCGAGCAGGGTATCGAAGCTGGCAAAGGCCTGGGCCCCTGCCGCCTCGCCCTGCAGGGTGTAGAAGAAGTTGACGATCTGGCCCAGTGCGCTGCGGAAATGGTTGGCCGGCGCCGAGACCGCCTTGCCGCGCACGCCGCGGAATCCCCGGCGGAGCAGGTCCTGCAGGTCCCAGCCCACGCAGTAGACCGAGAGCTGGCCCAGGTCGTGGATGTGGAGATCGCCGGCAAGATGGGCCTCGCGCACCTCGCGGGGATAGATGGAGTTGAGCCAGTAGGTGCGGCTCACCGAGCTGGCAATGTAGTTGTTGAGCCCCTGCAGGGAATATCCCATGTTGGAATTTTCCTCCACCTGCCAGTCGAGCCGGTCCAGGTAGTCGTCTATGAGCCGGACATCGGCCTTCTCCGAGATGCGGCGCACGCTGGCCCGCTGCTCGCGGTAGAGGATATAGGCCTTGGCCGTCTTCTTGAACGGCGAGGCGAGCAGGACCTCCTCGACCAGGTCCTGCATATCCTCGACACCGGGGATGGTGTCGGGCGTGAACACGGCCTGGGCCAGGCTGAGGACCCGGATGGTCAGGCGCCGGGCCTCGGGCTCGCCGAACTCGCCCGTGACCCGGGCCGCCTTGAGGATGGCGGCCGTGATCTTGTCGGCCCGGAAGGGCACCACGGCCTGGTTACGTTTACGGATGCGGCTGAAGACAACAGGGGCGGCGGCCGCCGCCAGGGCGGAACTCTCGGGCATGGCTCTCTCCTCTCCTCGAAGGCAAAGCGACTGTGAACTGCTCGGCAGGTCTTCGGACTCGTGGACAGTAATAAAAAAATCCTACTGGCCGTCGCTTCCCGGTCCGGGCCGGACCAGTGCTTTTCACGCCTGGCATGCAGGCGGGAGACGGCGTTCGTTTCCACTTACCGCTGCGGGACAGTCCCGGACTTGCACCGGGTTCCCTGTTACCGCACCTCCCGACGAGGTGCACCGAGCAACGGCCACATGATATTGTATGAAAAAAAATGTGTCAACACAAAATGTGGGACCAGGAGGGGGAGAGCGGGACAGGGTCGCCTGGCCCGCCGTGGCGACGGCCAGGCCCGACGACAGGGAAGTGAAGGGAACTAGCGGCCAGGGTCCTGGTGGTGTTTTTTCTTCAGCACCCAGTCGATGACATCGGCCGGGTCGTGGCCGGTGGCGCCACGATCATGTTCCGCGGCAGGAACCTGGCCCGGCACAGGGGTGATGCGCAGGTCAGGCAGCCGTTTCACAGACGGTTCACCGGCCAGCGAGCCACCGGCCAGCAACGCCTTCAGGGCCGGCGGGAGGGGGTGGGCAACATCCCTTGTCCCGGCCGCCCGGTCCGGTACGGGTTGTGCCGGTTGCGCAGCAGGACCGGCGGCCTTTTCATCCCCGCCGGGCGCGGCGGCCACTGTTTCCGCCTGCTGCCCTGCCTGCCGGGCAGGCCCTGCCTCCGGCGCGGCCACGGCATGAGGACGGACCGTACC
>WFUT01000016.1 GCA_015484845.1 Desulfobulbaceae bacterium | reverse complement strand
GGATGGTGATACCGTGATCGGCCAGGGTGCCGGAGAGCAGGATCACGTCCCCTTCCCTGACCCTGGAGGTGTTCACCTCCACCCCCTCCGCCAGCACCCCGATCCCCGAGGTATTGATGAAGATCCGGTCCGCCTTGCCCCGGGGCACGACCTTGGTGTCGCCGGTCACCACCCGGACCCCGGCCCTGGCGCAGGCGCGGGCGATGTCGCGGACGATCTCCTCGAGCCGGGCCAGCTCCAGGCCCTCCTCCAGGATCAGGCCGAGGCTGAGACAGAGGGGCCGGGCACCACGCATGGCCAGGTCGTTGATGGTGCCGTTGACGGCAAGATCGCCGATGGAGCCGCCGGCAAAGACGATGGGATCGACCACGAAACTGTCCGTGGAAAAGGCCAGCCGGCCGCTCTGCGCCGGCAGCACGGCGGCATCCTCGAGCTGGTGCAGGAGGGGATCGTCAAGATACCTGAGAAACAGGGAGGAGACCAGTTCCCGGCTGGCCAGGCCGCCGGAGCCGTGATCCAGGGTGATGTGTGGTTCCATGGTCAAGGCAGTACCTGGTTACTGTTTTCGGAGATTGCCCGGCCCGCGCCGCCGTAGCGGTACCAGGCCGCGCAGGTGCCCTCGGTGGAGACCATGCACGGCCCCACGGGCGTGGCCGGGGTACAGCGGCCGCCGAACAGGGGACAGTCGTCGGGAGAGCAGATGCCCTTGAGGATGCTGCCACAGCGGCAGCCGGCCGGTTCCCGGGACGGGGCCACGCTGATTGACAGCCTGGCCGCGGCGTCAAACCGTGCATACTGTCGGCGCAGGGCAAGGCCCGACTTCCCGATCACGCCCAGGCCGCGCCACTCGCTGGCCACCGGCCTGAACACGGTGCGGACGATCTCCCCGGCCCTGGTGTTTCCCGCCGCGGTCACCACCCGGCCATAGCAGTTTTCCACCTTGGGCCGCCCCGCCTGCACCTGGCGGACCAGGGCGATGATCGCCTGCAGGATGTCGGCGGGCTCGAAACCGGCCACGGCACAGGCAAGGCCATGGTCCCGGGCCAGGAAGGTATAGGCGTCAGCGCCGATGATGCTGGAGACATGGCCGGGACAGAGCAGGCCGTCCACCTCCAGCCCGGGATCCCGCATCAGGGCCTCCAGGGGCGGCGGCATGACCTTGTTGGCGGCAAAAATAAAAAAATTGTCCACGCCAGCCCGCTCCGCCTCCAGGACCGTGGCAGCGATGGTGGGGGTGGTGGTCTCGAAACCGACCGAAAGGAAGACCACCATCTGCTCCGGCTGCCGGGCCGCGAGCTGCAGCGCGTCCATGGGGGAGTAGACAACGCGGATGTCAGCGCCTTCGGCCCGGGCCGTGGCCAGGGAACCGTTGCTGCCGGGCACCCGCACCATGTCGCCAAAGGTGGCAATGACCACGTCGTCCCTGCCGGCCAGCTCGACAAAGGCGTCGATCACGCCTGTGGGCGTGACGCAGACCGGGCAGCCGGGACCGGAGACGAGCCGGATCGCCCCTGGCAGCAGGGAGCGCAGGCCGTGCCGGAAGATGGCCATGGTGTGGGTCCCGCAGACCTCCATGATCCTGACCGGCCGCTGCACCAGGTGGTGCAGGTGATCGGCCAGGCGGCGGACCAGGTCGCGGTCCCGGTATTCGTCCACGTATTTCACGTCTCTTCCCCCGCGTCCCTGTCGATTGCCGCAGCCATCTGTTGCAGCAGGCGCAGGCTGGCCTGTGCCTCGGCAGCGTCCAGGCAGTGGATGGCAAACCCGGCATGGATGATCAGGTAGTCACCGATCTCCGGCTGCCGGTCCACCAGGTCCAGCCGGACCTCTCTCCGGATGCCGTCGGCATCGACGACGGCCAGCGCGGGAGCGAGCAGACCATCTCCTTCCTTGATCGCGACCACCTGCATGGGTATGGCAAGACACATGATGTTCTCCTTTACCGGAATTCCGGCCCTCCTGGTGGTTCCCTGCCGGCCCCATCCTCGTCACCCGCGGCGACCAGGACCTGGCCCAGGGCAATGCCGCCGTCATTGACCGGCACCTGCTCGCCGGTATGGACCGCCCATCCCCCCTGCTCCAGGCGCGCGGCCAGCCCGGTCAGCAGCAACCGGTTCTGGAAACAGCCGCCGCCGAGCAGGATATCCCGGCTGTCCGCCCGGACTCTCTCGATCAGCGCCACGGTGGAGGCGACCAGCCATGCATGGAAGGCGGCCGCCATGACAGCCGGCTCCACTCCCTGCCGGATGTCGTCCAGCAGGCCGCGCACCAGGGGCCTGAAGTCAAAGACCGGCAGCCCGTCCCTGGCACGGATCTGCACCGGGTAGCGCTCCTGCTCCTGCAGGGACCCGCCGCCCACCCCCTGCCAGGCCAGGTGCTCCAGTTCCATGGCTGCCTGGCCCTCGAAGGAGACCTCCTGCCGGACGCCAATCAGGGCGGCGACCCCGTCAAAGAGACGGCCGACACTGGAACAGGGCGGACTGTTGATCCCGCGCCCGAGCATGGTGGCGATTCCCTGGCGAACCGATGGTGAAAGCCGGCGCAACGGGGGCGGCAGGTACCCGCTGTCCGTGGCTGCCAGCAGGGCCAGGGCCGTGCGCCACGGCTGGCGGGCGGCCATGTCACCACCGGGGAGGCGGAACCGGGCCAGGCAGCCAAGGCGGCGCCACTGTCTGCCCTGAAGGAAAAGCAGCTCACCGCCCCAGACACTCCTGTCCGGACCAAGACCGGCGCCGTCATAGAGAACGGCCAGGCCCCGGGCAAGGCCGTGTTCGGCCATGATGGCGGCCCCGTGGGCATGGTGGTGCTGCACCCGGACCAGGGGCAGGCCCAGGGCCGCGCCATGGCGGCTGCTCAGGTAGTCGGGATGGAGATCGCAGGCCACCCGCTGCGGCCGGATCTCCAGGACCTGCTCCAGGAAGCGCACCGATTCCTCGAAAAAGGCCAGGTTGGCCGGCCCCTTGAGATCACCGATATGGGGGCCGGGAAAGACCAGGCCGTCCCTGGCCAGGCAGAAGGTGTTTTTCTGTTCTGCGCCACAGGCGAGCAGGTGCATGTTTTCCGTCTCCCCCAGGGCAAGCGGCACAGGCACGTAGCCGCGGGCGCGGCGGATCATCTGCAGCCGGCCGCGCACCACCCGGACCACGGAGTCGTCCACCCTGGTCAGGATCTCCCGGTCATGGACCAGGAAAAAATCGGCAATCGCGGCCAGGCGGGAAAAGGCCTCCTGGTTACCGGTGCAGATGGGCTCGCCGCTGACATTGCCCGAGGTCATGACCAGGACCGGCGGACACTCCCTGGCCGCAAAGAGGAGGTGGTGCAGGGGTGTGCAGGGCAGCATGATCCCCAGTTCGCCCATGCCCGGGGCGAGCAGCCCGGGGAGCACGGAACTCCTGCGCCGCAGCAGGACAATGGGCCGCTCGGGCGAGCAGAGCAGTTCCTGTTCCTGCTGGTCGATCTCGGCGATTGCCGCGGCCCGTTCCAGGTCCGGCACCATCAGGGCCAGCGGCTTGGCCGGCCGCTGTTTTCTCTGCCGCAGCAGGCCAACGGCCGCCGCCGATGCCGCATCCACCGCGAGCTGGAAACCGCCGAGCCCCTTGAGCGCCACGATATGGCCGTCGGCCAGGGCGCGGGCACAACTGCGCAGGCAGTAATCGTTATCCCGGCTTATCAGCGCGCCCCGCCGGTCGTGCCAGGCCAGGCGCGGACCGCAGGCAGGGCAACCGTTGGGCTGGGCGTGGAACCTGCGGTCGCCGGGATCGTGGTATTCCCGGCTGCACTCGCTGCACATGGTGAAACCGGCCATGGAGGTATGGGCACGGTCATAGGGCAGCCGGCCAATGATGGTCAGGCGCGGGCCGCAGTTGGTGCAGTTGGTAAAGGGATAGCGATAGCGCCGGTTGCCTGGCGTTCGGATATCGGCCAGGCAGTCGTCGCAGGTGGCGACATCGGGCGGCACCAGGGTGGTGGCACCCTGGCGGCCACGGCTTGCGCCGATGACAAAGCCTGCCCCGGGCTCCATGTCCACGCGGCTCACCTCGATGGCGCCGATCCTGGCCAGGGCCGGGGCCTCGCTGCGCAGGAGTTCCAGGAACCGGTCAACCAGCCCGGCCGGCGCACAGAGACGGATCTCCACGCCCTGGCCGGTATTGACCACCGAACCGCTCAGGCCGAGACGACGGGCCAGGGTGTAGACAAAGGGCCGAAACCCCACCCCCTGCACGATCCCCTCAACGCAGATCTTCACTCCCCTGGCCACCTGTACGCCCTTCCCTGCCCAGGTGTGCCACCTGGGCATTGTGCAAACTGTGCAAATTCATGGTGCAAGAAAACCACTACTGCCCGATTTTCCATTGATAAGTACAGCGTGGCAGACTATATGTAAAGACATAATCAGGAAATTGGGCGGCTGGCACAAGATGCACAAAAAAATATTTCCGGAGAGCATGGTCCTGGGGTGCGGCAATGTCCTGCTTGGCGACGACGGCTTTGGCCCGGCAGTGATTGCGGCCCTGCACGACCGCAGGGACCTGCCCCCGCAGGTGGCCTGCCATGACGTGGGCACCGGCGTCCGGGAGCACCTGTTCAACTTCCTCCTTGCCCCTGACCTGGCCCCCCGCTGCCTGATCCTTGTCGATGCCGTGGACAGTGCGGACCGGGCACCGGCCGAGGTCTTCCTGGTCTCGCCTGCGGCCGCCGCCCCTGCCCAGGACAGGGATCATTCCCTGCACCAGGGCCCCACTGTCGAACTCCTGCGCCAACTGGCCGGCCGCGCCGGGACCAGGGTCCATGTCATCGCCGCCCGGGCGGTGCATGTCCCGGCCCTGGTGGAGCCCGGCCTGTCACCGCCCATGCAGGGGGCTGTCCGCCGGGCCGCCGGCCTGGTCCTGCAACTCCTCTCCCTGCCGGCCGCGACAAGCGAGGCATTATGACGTACACCTTCCGGGTCAGCCAACTGGCAGCAGAGTTCGGCGTTCACCGCAACACCATCCGCAACTGGATCCGCAAGGGCACCCTGCCGGCCCGGCCCGGCCCCGGCCGCCAGTATGTCATGGAATGGGAGGCCTACCGGACCCTCTGCGAACGCTACGGCCGTTCGCCGCGCCCGGACCTGGACAAAGACAATGGACCACCACTCCGGCAGGCGGCCGGCCAGGCCGAACCGGTGCCCACCCTCCTGGGACGGCGCCGCACCACCTTCACCGCCTCCGCGGCCCGCCTCGACGCCTGCCTGGGCTGCGGCGGTTGCGCCGCGGCCTGCCCCATCTCCGGGGTGGACAACCTGGACCCCTGCAAGATCATCCGCATGGCCCTGCTCGACCTGGAAGAGGAACTGCTGGCCATCGACTGGCCCTGGAAATGCACCCTCTGCGGCCGCTGCGAGGAGTACTGTCCCATGGAGGTGGGGATCGTCCACTTCATGCGCCACATCCGCTCGCTCCGGCCCAGGGAACGGGTGCCGGGCCCCATCCACAGCGCGGTGCTCACCTGCCTGGAACGGGGCAACAACCTGGGCATTCCGCAACAGGATTTTCTCGCCCTCCTGGAGGACCTGGGCCGGGAGCTGCAACAGTCCTGTCCCGGCTTCCAGGTGCCAGTGGACCGGTACGGCGCCCGGCTGCTGGTGACCGTCAACTCCAGGGAGCCCTTTACCGAGCCCGACTCCATGAAGTGGTGGTGGCGCATCTTCCATGCCGCCGGAGAATCGTGGACCATTGCCTCGAGCAACTGGGAGGGGGTCAACTGGGGCCTGTTCTCCGGGGACGACCAGTCCATGCGCACCATTGTCGGCCGCATGGTGGACAACCTGCAGCGGCTCAACTGCCAGGCCCTGCTCCTGCCCGAATGAGGCCACGCCTACCTGGCAACCCGGTACGGGCTGCAGACCTGGTTCCCCGAGGCCCTGGAACAGTTCACCATCTATTCCCTGTTCGACCTGCTGCAGGAATACCTCGACCAGGGCCGTATCCGCCTGGATCCGACCATCCACGGCCAGCGGACCACCTACCACGACCCGTGCAACTATGGCCGCAGGTCAGAGCAGCTCTTCGGGCACGGCTATTTCGAGGAGGGACGGGCCATCACCCGGGCCTGCTGCCCGGACTTCGTGGACATGCAGCCCCTGGCGGCCGACAACTACTGCTGCGGCGGGGGCGGTGGCATCTGGTCCATGCCCTTTGCCGCGGAACGGGTCTTCCACGGCCGGATCAAGGCCCGGCAGATCCGGGAGACCGGCGCCCGGCTGGTGATCGCGCCGTGCCACAACTGCCGGGACCAGATCCTCAGGTCGCTGAACAGGGAATATGATCTCGGCGTCGAGGTCAAGTACCTCTGGCAACTGGTGGCAGACTCCCTGGCCGGCCAGGGGGTTGTTGAGGAAGAAAAACAGAACCCTGGGGAAAGACGATGACAGACAGTGACAGGGTCGGCCCGGTCATGGTGGTCGGCGGCGGCGTCACCGGCATCCAGGCCGCCCTTGATCTTGCCGACATGGGATACACGGTCCACCTGGTGGAGCGGTCCGGCGCCATCGGCGGCGCCATGGCCCGCCTCAACAGGACCTACCCGGCCAACGAGTGCGCCATGTGAAGCCTCGGCCCCAGGCTGGTCGAGTGCGGTCGGCACTCCAACATCCACCTGCTGCCCTTGAGCGAGGTGACCGCGGTCCATGGCAGCTGCGGTGATTTCCGCGTCACCCTCCGGCAGTCTCCCCGCTACGTGGACCCGGAGCGGTGCATCGGCTGCGGCGAGTGCGCCCTGGCCTGCCCGCAGACGTCCCCGGCCGGGGACCACCAGGCCATCTTCATCCCCTCTCCCCAGGCCGTGCCGTCCTGCTACCTGATCGACGCGGCCGCCTGTGTCCGGCTGCAGGGCCGGGAACCATGCGGGGATTGCCTGCGCGCCTGTCCCACCGGCGCCATCCGCTTCGATGAGCGGGAGAGTTGGCTGGAGATGGACGCGGCCGCGATCATCCTGGCGCCGGGCAGCGCCTGTTTCGATCCCGCCCGGGTCCCCTCCCTGGGCCATGCCGCCTCGGCCGACGTCCTCACCACC
>WFUT01000015.1 GCA_015484845.1 Desulfobulbaceae bacterium | reverse complement strand
GTCCTCTTCCCCCGCGTCAAGATGTCCGTTTCCGCCCCCCTGTTCTCTCCCCGTATCGTTTTCCCTGTTCGATTTCCATGCTCTGGTGTATCGGTACGCGATGCAGGCGGCGGAATTCTTGCCGGCGGGGCGAGGCCCGCAAGGCAGCGGCATGGGGTCGCTGACGCCTGAAAACAGTGGAGGAACTGTATGGAACTGAAAATCGAGGCCAGAAATCTTGACATGCGGAAGGGTTGGCAGGAAAAGATCGAAGAGGAGCGTGACAAGCTCATCCGGCACTATGCCAATTTTGTCCTTCATCTCCGTGTGACCATCGAGGCCACCCCCGGTTACCGGGAAGGGGGCTATGAGGTTCGACTGGTGGCCTCCGTACCCAATGACACCGTGGTCGTCAAGCGGTGGGGTGAAAAAGTACGTCCGCTGCTGGTCGAGGCCTTTGATGTCCTCGGGCTCCGTCTCAAGGAGATTGTCCGCAAGAAGCAGAAGAACCATAAGGGCCATAAGGGCGCCCGGGTCCCCGGCGCCGTTCCCGCCGGCGAGACTTCCGGCACCATCCGCCGTCTCTTTCCGCAGGAGTCCTACGGCTTCATCGAGACACCCGACAACCAGGAGATCTTCTTCCACGAGACGTCCCTGCGCGACGTCTCCATGGATGACCTCTCCGAGGGGGACGAGGTGATGTTTGCCGCGGTGGAGGGAGACAAGGGACCGCAGGCCATGTGGGTGAAGACCGAACGGGCCTGAGCCTGTCCATCTTTTCGGGCCAGGGCCCCTGCCGCCTTTCCGCGGCAGGGGCTTTTTGTTTTTTGTTGTGGCTGCCGGTGAAAACCTGTTAAATGGGGCTGCCGCCCGGATCCCCATCCCCCCAGAGCCCGAGATACCCCATGAGCGAGCCCGAAGTCTATCTCATCGACGGCAGCGCCTATATCTACCGCGCCTACCACGCCATCCGGCCGCTGGCCAACAGCAGCGGCCTGCCCACCCACGCTGTCTACGGTTTCACCACCATCCTGCGCCGCATCCTGCGCGAGCGCAGGCCGCAGTGGCTGGCCGTGGCCTTTGACACCCGCGGGCCGGTCTTCCGGCACCGGATCTACCCGGAGTACAAGGCCAACCGCCCGCCCATGCCCGAGGACCTGCAGCCGCAGATCCCCTATATCTGGCGCATTGTCTCGGCCTACAACATCCTTCGCCTGGAACATGACGACCAGGAGGCCGACGACCTGATCGCCTCGGCGACCCGGATCCTCACGGGCCAGGGGTGCCGGGTGGTGGTGGTCTCCGGGGACAAGGACCTGCTGCAGCTGGTCTCGGACCGGGTCCTGCTCTGGGATCCCATGAACGACCGGACCATGGATACGGCTGCGGTGGTGAAAAAGTACGGCATTGCCCCGGACCACCTGCTCGACTACTTTGCCCTCACCGGCGATACCTCCGACAACATTCCGGGCGTGCCGGGCATCGGTCCCAAGACGGCACAGAAGCTGATCAGCGCCCATGGCAGCCTGGAGGGAGTGTACGCTGCCGTGGACGGGATGAAAAAGTCCAGGATGAGGGAGCGACTGCTCGACCACCGGCAGGACGCCTTTCTCTCGCGGGACCTGGTCCGGCTGAGCACCGAGTGCGAGGTGCCTGCCGATCTTGCGGCCTACCGGTACCGGCAGCCCGATCCCGGGCCCCTGCGCGAGCTGTTCACCGAGCTCGAGTTCTTCACGCTTCTCAAGGAGGATGTGCCGGCGGCCAGGGTCGATCACAGCGCCTTTGTCCTGGTGCGCGACTCTGCGCAGCTCGATGGTCTGGCCACCGAGCTGCGCCGGGGCCAACTGCTGGTGGTGGACACCGAGACAACGGCCCTGGATCCGCTGAAGGCCGACCTGGTCGGGGTCTCGCTCTGTATCGATGCCGCGCGGGCCTGGTACCTGCCCTGCGGCCACCGGGATGCGGACGGCAACCTGGTGGAGGGGCAGCTTGACCTGGCCGATATCGTCGCCCTCCTCCGGCCGCTGCTCGAGGACCAGGACCTGCCCAAGCTGGGACACAACCTCAAGTACGACTGGAGTGTGCTCTCCCGGCCGGAAAACGGTGGCATCAGGATGGCCGGCCCCCTGTACGACACCATGATCGGCGCCTGGCTGCTCGATCCCGGCCGCAGGTCCTATCGCCTTGACGACCTGTGCGAGGAGATCGACCTGCGCATGACCACCTACACCGAGGTGACGGCCAGCGACAAGCGGCCCGACGCCTTTGCCTGGGTGGACCCGGAACAGGCCAAGGACTATTCCTGCGAGGACGTGTATGGCGCCTTTCGCCTCTTCGAGGAGCAGCGGCCGCGCCTGGAGAAGTGGGGGCTGTGGAAGCTGTTCACCGAGCTGGAGGGACCGCTGATCCCGGTGCTGGCCGAAATGGAGCGGGCCGGGATCTGCGTGGATGGTGACCTGCTGCAGGAGCTGTCCCGGGAATTTTCCCGCAAGCTCGACATCCTGGAGCAGGAGATCTACCAGGTGGCGGGCCACGAGTTCAACATCAACTCCACCCGCCAGCTCGGCACGGTCCTGTTCGAGGAACTGAAACTGCCCCGGGGCCGGAAGACCAAGACCGGCTATTCCACCGATGTCAAGGTACTGGAGAAACTCAGGCACCAGCACGAGCTGCCGGCCCTGGTTCTCGAGTACCGCAACCTGGCCAAGCTCAAGTCCACCTACGTGGACAGCCTGGCCCGGCTGCGCGATCCCGCGTCCGGCCGGGTGCATACCTCGTTCAACCAGTGCGGCACGGCCACCGGCCGGCTCTCCTCGAGCAATCCCAACCTGCAGAACATCCCGGTCCGGACCGAGGAGGGGCGGCGCATCCGTTCCGCCTTCATCGCCGCACCGGGATTTCGGCTGCTCTCGGGCGACTACTCGCAGATCGATCTCCGGGTCCTGGCCCACTACAGCCGAGACCCGGCCCTGCTCGAGGCCTTTCACCAGGGCCAGGATATCCACAGCCGGACCGCGGCCGAGATCTTCATGGTCGCGCCCGAGCTGATCACGCCCGAGATGCGACGGGTGGCCAAGACCATCAACTTCGGTATCATCTACGGCATGTCCAGCTTCGGTCTCGCCAGCCAGCTCGATGTCAGCCGCAAGGAGGCCCAGACCTTCATTGACCGCTACTTCAGTCACTACCAGGGCATCCGGACCTTCATGGAGGAGATCGTCAAACAGGCCCGGCGGGACGGGTACGTGACCACGCTCCTGGGGCGCAGGCGCCTGCTGCCCGAGATCAACAGCCGCAACCGCGTCCGACGCGAGTTTGCCGAACGGACGGCCATCAACACGCCCATCCAGGGCACGGCCGCCGATATCATCAAGCTGGCCATGCTGGCGGTGGACAGGGAACTTGCCGCCCAGGGACTGGGCGCCAGGATGATCCTGCAGATCCATGACGAGCTGGTACTGGAAGTGCCGGTTCGGGAAGTCGGAAAAACGACAGATTTGTTGCGCAACTGCATGGAAGGGGTCATGGAGCTTGCCGTTCCCCTGCGGGTCAATATCCGGGAGAGTCAAAATCTTGGCAAGGATTAGGCCGCCAGGACGGTAACTTGCCGCGCCTGGCCTTGCCTGCTGTCCCGGCGGCCGGCCATCGGTCCTTTTTACTGCCCCGATTCCCCTTCCCCTGTCGGTGGTCCGGGCCCGGGTATGGCGCGGCCGGTATACCCTTTCTGCGGCACCGGTCCGCCCCTGCCCGGGGACCGCCGGCAAGTCGCCTCTCCGGGCAATCGTGCCCCTTCTCCCGGAATTCTGCCTGTGCTGCAAAGATTTTCTCCCTTTGGCCCATCTTTTTCTTGAAAAACTTCCCCATAGTTGTATAGGTGTCCGTTTAACGGATCACCATTGGGGGCAGAATTTACGATTCCGGAATTTCGCAAGACAGGGGTGTTGTTTTACGTTTTTTTGGAAAATTGCTTGTCCCTGGTGTCGGCAAAATTGGATAATGCGCTCCTAGTGCATTGAAAAGAAAGCAGTAATGATTTTTGTTCCGAACGGGCTCTGGTTTTGCATAAGAAAGGGAAAGGCAGGTGAGGGAAAAGAATGAGTCCTGGAGGAGGGAAGATGAGCCCCCGCGAAGCAATCCATATCCTGATGTTGAGCCCCATCTACTTCAGACTGAGCACGGTTCAGCGCTGGAAGCTGGTCCAGGAGTACTGCCGGTTGATCAATTCCGGCCATGCGGCCGGGGCGTAGCGGTCCGCGGTCGCTGCGCTCCGGCGGATGGCAGCTGACGGAACCGGTGCCCCCTGGTCCCGGCAGCCGCAGGGTATCAGGTCTGCACGACAGGAGAAATCGTCCGGAACGGCGGTCCGTTTCGGGCGATTTTCTGTTGGATGCACCAGGACCGGCCGGACGTGGCCGCCCGGGGGAGGGGAGGCCGAGGGTTTCGACGCGGACAACAACGTACAATCTGCATCCTGCTCCCTGTCCAGGATGCGGGGTGCCCGGGGAGGGGACAGCAATGACCGGAAAGACGAAGATTCCAGGCGGCGTGGAGCGACGGCGCCACAAGCGGTACCGGGTGAAAGAGGGGGCACTTGCCTTTCTCGGCGCCGTGCCCGGCTCGATCACCGATATCAGCGAAGGAGGGCTGGCCGTGCACTATGTTGTTTTCGACAGGCAGCCCGGGGAAGAACTGCAGCTTGATATCTTTTTCGGTCGTGATGACTTTTACCTGGCCGACCTGCCGGGAAAGAAGGTCAACGAGGCCGATTCCGGTCCCGATGCCACCTTCAGCAGGATCCGGGTCAAGCGCCTGGGCGTACAGTTCGGCGACCTGACCGGTGAACAGAAGTCCCGCCTCATGTATTTCATCCACCGCAACACCACCGGCGAGGCCTAGCCCGCTGTCCCCTGTTTTTTTTCGTTTTCCTCCTGCCGGCAATGGCGTAGAATATCCTCCCGGACGAGGGGCTCTTTCCGGTTCCCTCTTTTTTCTCTTGTTTTCCGTCCCGGGAGGTCTTCCGCCATGCTGCGTCACCTGGTGTCCTGCTGTCTCTTTCTTTTCTGTGCCACGCTCCTGTCGCCGCCTGCACCGGCCGCTGCGCCGGCTGCCGGCGCCGGTCCGTCGCTGGCCCTCACCATCTACCACAGTTTCGCCCTGGTCCGCGATCGCCGCGTCTTCAACCTCTCGGCCGGCGAGCAGACCCTGCTTTTTCCCGGCATCAGCGCAAAGATCCAGCCCGAGACCGCGCTCCTGGCCGGTACCGGCCTGCGGGTCCTGGAACAGGATTTCGAGTATGACCTGCTGACACCGCAGGCGCTGCTGGAGAACTACGTGGGCAGGAAGGTACGGCTGATGAACACAAACCCCGCCACCGGCGAGCGCAGTTACGAGAGCGCTGTCCTGCTCAGTGTC
>WFUT01000014.1 GCA_015484845.1 Desulfobulbaceae bacterium | reverse complement strand
TTGCTCCGGGGGATCCTCGAAGAGAAAAGAGCTGGCCTGCCGGCTGATTCCGTCGGACTGCCCGTTGGCCTCGTTGCCGGAGAGCGGTGAGGGCCACTGTCGCAAGGGCGAAGGCAAATTGTCCATGGGTCTGCTCTTGCCAGGAAGGGGGCTGGTTTCGAGGCTGGTAACGATCACCTACCGGTGAGCCCGCAGGGATCTTTGGGCTGGGCAGAACGTTTTTGGCGTGGTGGCGTCGGCTGGCCGTAGGCGGGGAGGGCCAGGGCCTGGTCTCCTGCGGGCTGCTGGTTTCTTCCGTGGCAGACCTTGCGCTCAGACAAAGATGCGACGCTGGCGCCGGAGGATGAACCAGATGATCACCGGGCTGCCGATGAGGGCGGTCACCGCATTCAGGGGGAGCACCGTGGCCTGGCCCGGGAGCTGGGCGATGAGGTCCGCCACCAGGGCGGTCAGGCCGCCGAGCACCGCGGTGACCGGCAGGAGACGGCGGTGGTCCGAGGTTCCGGCAACCACCCGGGCCAGGTGGGGCACGGCGATGCCGATGAAACCGACCGGTCCGCAATAGGCGGTGACGCCGCCGACCAGGAGGGCGGTGAGCGCGATCACCACCAGGCGGGTGGCGAGATAATCAAGCCCCATGGATCGGGCATAGTCCTCGCCCAGGAGCAGCCCGTTGAGGGGCTTGCCCACCAGCAGGGAGGCTGCGCAGGTCACGAGCAGGACCGGCAGGAAGACGTGCATCTCCTGCCAGGTGACATTGGCAAAGCTGCCAAAGGTCCAGGCAAGGTACGCCTGCACCATCTCCGGCCTGCTGAAGTGGATGAGCACCGAGACCACGCTGGAGAGGGCAAATCCGCCCAGGATGCCGATGATGAGCAGGGTCATCACGTCGCGCACCCAGCGGGCCGCGACCAGGATCGCCAGCAGGACCAGGAAGGCGCCCAGGGCCGAGGCCGCCACCAGCAGCATGTTGCCGCCCAGGCCCAGCCCCTCGATGAGCCGGGCGCCGCGCTGGCTGATGGCCGTGCCCAGCACCACCAGGGCCACGCCCATGGAGGCGCCGGAGCTGATCCCCAGGACCGACGGCCCGGCCAGGGGATTGCGGAACAGGGTCTGCATCATGAGGCCGCTCAGCGACAGGGCGGCGCCGGCGGTGCAGGCGGCAATGGCCTTGGGCAGGCGGAAGACCATGACAATGGTCTCCCAGCTCCCCTTGACCGCGCCGTGGCCGAGCAGGATGGACAGCACCTGGTCCGGCGGGATGGACACCGTGCCCAGGGCCAGGTCAAGGAGAAAGGCTGTCCCGGTCAAGACCAGGATGATCGGCAGCAGCAGGCCCCACCGTTTCATTGCAGTTTCCGGTAGTAGTAGAGTTGATGGTCGGGCAGCAGGTCAGGATGGAAGATCCTGATCAGGTCGGCCAGGATCACGTCCGGCCGGACCATGCCCGATTCCCAGTAGTCGTTGGCGCCGGCGGCGTTGACCCGCCGGTCGCGGTTGTACAGGCGGCCGGTCCGGACGGAGCGGAAATCCGCCATGCGCGGCGCGGCGCGGAGCGCCTGGGCCAGGGAGCTCCAGATACCGGTGTTGACCCAGAACGCGGCATCCACTCCCCGGTCATAGACCTTCTCGATGGCCATGGGCAGGGAACCGGTGCCCCGCAGGTCCTTCCAGATATAGTCGGCCCCGGCATCGGCCAGGAAACGGGCCATGAAACTGTCTCCCCTGGGCACGTACCAGCGGCCGGAAAAGGGGGTGTTGGTGAGCACGGTGGGCCGATGGCGCACGGCGCGGGTCAGGGCGGCAAGGCGCAGGTACCTACTCTCCATGGACGAAAAGATCCGCTCCGCTTCCGCCCCCTTGTCAAAAAACAGGGCCACGAACTTCAGCCATTCGGCCCGGCCCAGGGGATGGGACTCCATGTATTCGGCGTCAATGGCCACCTTGAGCCCGGCCTCCAGCAGCTTGGGATAGGCGTCCCGGAAGGTGCCGGTGCCAAAGGCCAGGACCAGGTCGGGCTTCAGGTCGAGGACGGTCTCCACCTGCAGGTTCGGCCCCCGGCCCACGGCCCTGATCCTTCCCTCGGCAAAGGCCCTGCGGACCGACGGGGTATAGACCCGGTCCGGGGTGGAAAACCCCTTCAGCCGGTCCACCAGTCCCAGGACGTCGAGAAAGGCGAGATGGGTGGTGGAGAGCGATACCAGCCGCCTGACCGGGGTCTCCACCACCTGGCAGTCGTCATAACCCGCCGGTGTCGGGGTGCCCCTGGGCTTGAGCAGGTAACGAAACCCGCCCTTTGCGCCGGGCCAGGGATCGGTGACCGTGACCAGGGTCACGCCGTCCCGGTAGCTGACCGAAAAACCGTGCGCATAGCGG
>WFUT01000013.1 GCA_015484845.1 Desulfobulbaceae bacterium | reverse complement strand
CTCCTGGAGCGCCTGCTCGCCAGCCATCTTGACACTGTCCACTACGAACGGGTTGACGGTGAGACCAGGATCAACGGCACCATCCTGGAGCAGGAATCCGGCACCCAGTACGAGGTGAGCGGGGTCGGCCCGTCCATCCCGCCCGGGCAACTGGATGCCCTGCTCACTGGGTTTCTCCGGCATGCGGGTCGCGGCTTCGGGGTGCTGACCGGCTCGATCCAGCCCGACCTTCCCGCGGGCCTGTACGCGGACCTGGTACGCCGCATCCGCGCCGCGGGCGGTCGGCCGGTGGTCGATGCCCACCACGACGTCCTGCGCCTGGCCATCGAGGCCTGTCCCTTCCTGGTCAAGCCCAACCGCCATGAGCTCGAGACCCTGGTGGGCCGCACCCTGCCAACCCCGGAACTGGTCGCCGAGGAGGCCCGCCGCCTTCAGCAACAGGGAGTGGACTATGTCTGCGTTTCCCTGGGGAGCGCCGGCGCCGTGCTCACGGGCCCGGAAAACAGCCTCCACGCCGGGCCCGTGGCGGTGCAGGTGGTGTCCACGGTCGGCGCAGGCGACTCCATGGTCGCCGGCCTGCTGGCCGGTTTTGTTCGCGGCCTTTCCCCGGCCGAGACCCTGCGCCTTGCCATGGCCTGCGGCGGCGGCACGGTCCAGCAACCGGGCACGGAACTTTTTTCAGCCGAGGCGGTGGCAGCGCTGACAGGGAAGATCAGCATCAGGGAGATGGCCATCTGATCCCCGGATGCCGCCGGCCAATCTCAACCGAGAGGAGCATGGAAGCCAATGAGCGATTTTGCAACAGATGTCCTGATTATCGGCGGTGGTCCCGGGGGCCTGCTCTCCGGCCTGACCACGGCCCAATACTGGCCGGGAAAGCGGATCACCATGATCCGCATGGAAAAAAACGCCTTAATCCCCTGCGGCATACCCTATATCTTCGGGACCCTGGGCGGCATAGACAAGGACCTGCTGCCCGGCGCCGCGCAACTGGAGGCGGCCGGCATTGATCTGCGCATCGGCCGGGTGAGCAGCATTGACCGCAGGAACCGGGTCGCCACCATGGAAAACGGCGACCATATCTCCTATGAACGGCTTGTCCTGAGCACGGGCTCGGAGCCGTTTATCCCGCCCATACCCGGCCGCGAACTGGAGGGCGTCTTCACCATCCACAAGAACTACAGCTACCTTCATCACCTGTTCAAGGAGGTGATTCCCGGCACCAGGCGACTGGTCATCATCGGCGGCGGCTTCATCGGCGTGGAGTTTGCCGAAGAGATCCGGAAACTGGACATCGAGGTCCATATTGTCGAAAAAATGCCCCATCTCCTTGCCACAACCTTTGACAAGGAGTTGTATATCCAGGTAGAACAATACCTGGCTGGCAAGGGAATCCATGTCCACTGCCACCGGACCGTGCAGACGATACTGGCGGCCGAGGATCCGGCGCGGGTCGGCGGCGTGCTTCTCGAGGGAGGCGAACGGATCGAGGCCGATGCCGTCCTCATCGCCATCGGTGTCCGCCCGAGAAACGAGCTTGCCAAGACAGCGGGGTTGCGCCTCGGCAGCCACGGCGCGGTGCTGGTGGATGGCTTCCAGCGGACGCTCGATGCGCCGGAGATCTTTGCGGTGGGGGACTGCGCAGAGAAAGAGGACTTCTTCACCCGGCGCGAAGGCGGGGCCCTGCTCGCTTCCCAGGCCGCGGCCGAGGGAAGGATAGCCGGCATGAACATGTACGCCCTGCAGCTGTTGCGGCACAATGCGGGCAGCGTGGCGGTCTACGCCGGCATGGTGGGGGATCTCGCCTTTGGCGCCGCCGGCATGACCGCGGAACAGGCCCGCCGCACCGGTTTCTCCATCCTGGTGGGCGAGGCCCGGGGCCTGGATCACTATCCTCCGGCCATGCCGAATACCCACGAGGTCTACTGCCGCCTCATCTTTGCCAGGGAATCCCTGCGCCTGCTCGGCGGACAGATTCTCGGCGGCCCGACCACGGGCGAGCTGGCAAACGAGATCGGTTTTCTCATCCAGAACCGGGTAACGGCCACGGAGATCGCCAGTTTCCAGACCTGCATGCACCCGCGCCTGACCGCCTCGGCCCATCCCATAACCGAGGCGACCACCGATGTGCTGCGGCAGCATCTTCACACCCAGGCCATGCCCGGATAGCCGCTCTCCCGCCGCAGCCCGGCGGGAGAGCCTGCACAGGGACGACATGCTCCAGGGGCGCTGTCACAGGCCGAAACGGACAGACCCGGTGATCCCGGCGAACGGGTACCCTTACCCTCTTCGCCACCTGATACATTACCAACCAACTGATGGAGGTGCAGGATGAAAAAAGGAGAACTCTGGCTGTCGTTATTGATCTGCATGGCCTGTATCGCGGCCGTAGGTGTGCTCCAGGCCCAGGCCAGGCCCTCGGCATGCGAGACATGCCACGCCAAGATAACCCCCGGCATTGTGAAGGATTTCAACCGGGGCAAGATGTCCAAGGTCCTGACCTGCATCGCCTGTCATGGCAAGAGCCATGTCAGCGAGAAAGATGTGGCCAAGGCCAAGCTGCCCACGATCAGCACCTGCAAGAAATGCCATCCCGAGCGGGTAAAGGAGTACATGGGAGGCAAGCACGCCCTGGGCCTGCTGCCGATCACGGCCTTTCCCGGCTTTGCCCACCAGCAGCCGCAGGCCTTCATCGCCGGCCAGAAAGGCTGCAACGGCTGCCACAACCTGGGCGTCACCGACGAGAGTGTCCTGAACAGCAAGGTGCGCAAATACTACAGGTACGGCATGGACTGCCAGAACTGCCACACCCGCCATGCCTTCTCGAAAGAAGAGGCCCTGCAGCCGGAGGCCTGCAACAGTTGCCACACCGGCTTTGACCATGCCCAGTGGGAGATGTGGTTCCACTCAAAGCATGGCGCCGCCTATGTGACCGACCGTAAGGCCCACCGGGGCCCGACCTGCCAGGACTGCCACATGCCCGACGGCAAGCACGGCGTCATGACCGCCTGGGGCTTCCTGGCCCTCAGGCTGCCCGAGGCCGACAAGGAGTGGATGGGCTACCGGGTGACCATCCTGAAGGCCCTTGGCGTTCTCGATGCCAATGGCAAGCCGACCAAGCGCCTTGACGTGGTCAAAAAGGCCAACATGGTCCGCCTGACCAAGGCCTCCTGGGATGCCCAGAGGGCAAAGATGGAGGCCGTGTGCCAGAAATGCCACTCTGCAACCTTTGCCAAAGAAAATCTCAAGAATGCCGACCAGATGATCAAGGCATCGGACAAGATCCTGTCCCAGGCCATTGACCTGGTGGCTGGCCTCTACAAGGACGGCATCATCAAGAAGAAGACCAACCAGGCAACCTTCCCCTATCCCGACCTGCTGACCTTCTACGAGGTCAACACCACCATAGAGCAGAAGCTCTACGAGATGTTCATGGACTACCGCATGAAGACCTACCAGGCCGCCTTCCACATCATGCCCGACTACACGACCTGGTACGGCTATGCCAAGATGAAACAGACCCTGGTCGAGATGAAGGAACTGGCCAGGAACATGCGGGCAGCGGCCGGGCAGAAGAGCTGATGCACCACTCGTTCCCCGGTTTCTTCCGGGGAACAACACCTGCACGGACATGGGCGATCCCTGTCCGGAAGAGTCAGGGGGCGGGCAGCCGTCCGCCCCCTGTGTTTACCCCTTGGAGCCTTACCGGTTCCGGTGCCCGGGCTCAGCCGGCAGCGGAGCCGGCCAGGGCCCTGTACAGTTCGCAGGCCAGTGGCCGGGCCGCGGGGCTGTAATGGCCCCGGCTCGGGCAGTCACCGGGACACCTGGAAGCAATGGCACAGGCGCCACAGTCTGCCGACGACAGCCTGATCGCGGTCAGCGGTTTCCCGGCGGCAGGACGCGGAGCGTCCAGGGTGCCCAGGGAGAAGAACGGATCATACATGGTCTGGCCGCAGGGGTAGAGTTCGCCCTGCGGGGTCACGGCAAGGCTCTGGCCGACAGCGGCATGGCAGAAAGGCTGTTGCTTGTTTTCCGGGCGCCGCTTGTCGCGCAGCAGGTCCAGCTCCCGCAATGCCAGCGGAACCCGCCGTCCCTGGTTGACCATGTCCAGGACCGCTGCCAGCCGGGCCACCCCCTGGCGCAGCGCGGCCGGCGAGGGCGGCCGGATCCCCCCTTCCTGCGCCCGTCCCTTTGCCACCAGCAGGTCAAGGCCGATGCCGCGGCAGTGGGCATATCCTGCCAGCATGAGCGCCAGCCTGTCCAGGAACAGGACATTTTCCGCACTCACCACCGTTGTCACCCGGAAGGGAATCCCGCGGGAATCCAGCAGGGCAAGCCCGCGCAGGGTCTGGTCGGCCCCGCCCCGCAGCCGCTCCTGTATCTCCGGTGTCCCGTCCAGGCTGACCCCCACCCGGATCCGGAAAGATCTCAAGATGCCAACCAGCTCCTCAGTGAGCAGGGTCGCGTTGGTCTGGATGGCCACCGAAGGCGGGCAAGCCATCTGCCGGCACCGCCGGCCGATGCAGCGGATCTTCTCCGGAACCAAGGTCGGCTCGCCGCCGGTGATCTGGACATGCCGGGGCCCTGATCCCGCCGCGACCAGGTCCAGTGCCTGCTCCAGGATCCTGTCCGGCATGTCACGGTGCCCCCCTGCCCCAAGGTAGCAGTAGGAACAGCGCAGGTTGCAACGACTGGTAACGGCCAGGATGAGATACCTGGTCTTCATGACACCATCCGGGGCAAAACTTCCGGAGGCGCTTCCGCAGCCCTCTTCACCTCTTTGCTTCTCCCATGGCGCCACGTTCGACAGCTTCCGATCCCGCCTGACCGATCCGCCCGGTCCTTTCCCATCCACTTCCCAGCAGATATCCAGGCACACCCTTTCTGCAGCCTGGATATTGAGGCCGACGAGTCGACCTGCATGTCGCCCTCTCCTTGAGCAGGAGGTTGATTCTCAGTAAATGCCTGGTGCAGGACCTGCCACCGAATATGAAACCCAAGAGATTCACTGCGTTATCACGGACGCCCGCCTGATTTGCAGGGTTATTACTTTTGGGCATTCATTTATTTGGGAGTTTCCCGGAAATCGCTTTTGGTCGCCATTTGAAGAGGCTTAAACTGTTGTATCAACTGATGGTGCGGTCGGCCAGATGGGCATTAAGCCATGAATGCAGCCTTTTCGCCTCTTCTCTCTTCAGATAGCCGCCAATCGTTACATATGGAGTGTTCTTTTCTACAAACCAGAAGAGCTTTTCAGTATGAAACAGAACTTTTACGCAGAATCCTTTTGTTGTTGCCGAGCTGATAGCAGGAGTGGTTTGTCTCCTGTACACAACAAACGGCACAACGCTGAAACCTCTTATCATCTTCAGAGAAAATCTCCTCTTTCTCGGAATAATATTAAGAAACTTTTCTACAATTATCATGTTGCCATTGTTGAATTTCACTAACTGTCCAAAAGAAAACCACTTGTGCCATTGATTGAAAAAGAAAAGCGCAAATGGTAAACAAGGTAATGGCATGAGCACAACAGGCCACGGAGCATTTCCCGTAACAATAATCAACTCAACAAGTACCATAAACAGGAGCAGAAAAGCACTCCAAAACAACATGTCCAAGGAGACTTGACTCTTGGATAAAATGATGTGTATCGTATTCCGATCAAGTTCTTTCAGCATAACACAAAGGGGCTCAGAGGTAGAAGCACCTCCTCCTGCTGATCAGGCGGTTGATCCTCAATAAGTGTTTGGTGCAAAACCTGCCACCGAATATGAAACCCAAGACAGGGCGCTTGTCAAAGAGCTGCCAGCGTTGCACAGCCGGAAGGGCGAATTAAGTTTCGTCATGCACTACTTTTGTTGCTTGTCAACCGGGGGCCTTCTAAGTGTTGTGCGCTTTGCTTCTCTTTTGAATATTGCCACAAAGCACGGTCTAACATTCTCATATCTATTGAATTTCGCTCAGCAATGGCCCTGCAAAATTGCACATATTCCCACCAAAACTGGAATGAGTATTGATTTGGCATATCCACCCCGATAGACCACAAAGCCCTGAAGTCAAGGATTGGATATTTCTCCTCATGGTAGAGATGAAGAATCACGGATGCACTCGGCCAATGAACTCCATCCAATATTGTTAGCACTTCTATTCTTGATCGCTCTCCCCTAGCAGAGAATGACCAAGAGGTGATCTCCTTTACGTATTCGGGGTTATTTTTCTCAACGTGACCAGCGCTGCGTGGCGCTTTCCAACGCGCAAGTAATCTAAGTTGCTCCTTGGTGAGGAAGCCAGCCCTTTGAACATCTGGCCGAATGTCAATCAAAGAGGTTTCCTCTCGGGGGTATTCATATTTCTTAGCCCACTCTTTGATTTCAGATTCCGGAAACCGAAGCTTCATCTTCATGGGCATCCGCGGTAGGAATGCCGGTTGCCCGGCACCCCCCGCACAGACCCGGACGTGCGGTATTACCGCATCCGGTTCCTCGGTTGTACTCGCTTTCGCGTAGTTGTTTGCTATTCCCCGCAGTGAGGTTGGCTTATGTTTCCCCGGCCCGACTATGTCCGGCATAAGTTTCCTTTGCGAGCTACGTACTTCCGTCAAGTCCTTCCCCCTGTACGTGGCTTTCCCACGCTCTGAGTACTATGCTTGATAAGACT
>WFUT01000012.1 GCA_015484845.1 Desulfobulbaceae bacterium | reverse complement strand
GGAAAGGCGGCAAGGTCGGTGTCCTGATGGTCCGCCTGTTCAGGCCCTTTCCCGGCCGCGACTGCATCAATGCCATGCCCGCCACGGTCAGGGGGATCGCGGTCCTGGACAGGAGCAAGGAACCGGGTTCCATTGGCGAACCGCTGTATCTCGATGTGGTTGCCGCCCTGCGCGAAATGGAGGTGGCGGGCCGGTCGCCCTTCACCGGCCGGCCCACCGTTATCGGCGGCCGTTACGGCCTGGGCAGCAAGGAATTCACGCCGGCCATGGTAAAGGCTGTTTTCGATGAACTCGACAGACCCGCTCCCCGCCACTCCTTCAGCGTCGGTATCGAGGACGACGTCACCAATGTCTCGCTGCCCTGCGACCAGGAGTTTGTCATCGAGCCCGATGACGTCCACCGGGCTGTCTTTTTCGGCCTTGGCGCCGATGGCACCGTGGGCGCCAACAAGAACTCCATCAAGATCATAGGCAACGAGACCGACTATTACGCCCAGGGCTATTTCGAGTACGATTCCAAGAAATCCGGCTCCATGACGATCTCTCACCTCCGGTTCGGACCGCGGCCCATCCGTTCCGCCTATCTCATCAGGCAGGCCGGATTTGTTGCCTGTCATCGATTCGAGTTCCTGGAGAAATATGATGTCCTCAGGTATGCCGCCCCTGGCGCGGTCTTTCTGCTCAATGCGCCCTATGCCGCCGACGAGGTATGGGACCACCTGCCCCGGGAGGTGCAGGAGGCCCTGATCGAGAAGAAGATCCGGATGCACGTGATCAAGGCCAATGCCCTTGCCCAGGTTCTCGGCCTCGGTGTCCGTATCAACACGATCATGCAGACCTGCTTTTTTGCCCTCTCCGGGATCATCGATCCGGACCTGGCCATAACCAGGATCAAGGAGGCCATTGAAGAGACCTATGCCCACAAGGGCGACGAGGTCGTCAAGCTCAATTTCGCGGCAGTTGACGGGGCCCTGGACAACCTGCACGAGGTCAGGATCCCGGACAGGGCGACCAGCACCCACACCCGGCCGCCGGTGGTCCCGGACGAGGCGCCGGAGTTTGTACGAAAGATAACCGGTCGCATGCTGGCCCGGGAGGGAGACCGGCTGCCGGTGAGCGCCCTGCCCGTGGACGGTACCTGGCCCCTGGGCACAACCCAGTGGGAAAAACGCAACATCGCCCTGAATATCCCCATCTGGGACCCGGACAGCTGCATCCAATGCACCCGCTGCTCCCTGGGCTGCCCGCATGCCGCCATCCGGGTGAAGGTCTATGACCCGGAGGCCCTGGCAACAGCGCCTGCCGGCTTTCAGTCCAGGGAATTTCGCGCAAAGGAGTTTGCCGGCAAACGGTTCACCGTCCAGGTCGCGCCCGAGGACTGCACCGGCTGCGGCCTGTGTGTCGAGCTCTGTCCCGGCATCAACAAGGCCACGCCCGACCGGAAGGCCATCAACCTGGAACCGCGGATCGACAACCTCGAGGTCCAGAAAGAAAACTATGCATTTTTCCTGGCCCTGCCGGAGCTGGACCGTACCCGGATATCCGGGATGAACGTGCGGACCTCGCAGCTCCTGCAGCCGTTGTTCGAGTATTCCGGCTGCTGTGCCGGGTGCGGCGAGACACCCTACATCAAGCTCCTCACCCAGCTCTACGGGGACCGGCTGCTGATCGCCAACGCCACCGGCTGCACGGCCATCTATTCCGGCAACCTGCCGACAACACCCTACCGGACCAATGACCAGGGCCGCGGCCCGGCCTGGGCCAACTCGCTGTTCGAGGACAATGCCGAGTTCGGTTACGGCATGCGGCTGGCCGTGGACAAGCACGGCCGCCAGGCCCGGGAACTGCTGCAACGCCTGGCCCCGTCCCTGGGCGACTCCCTTGTCAGGGACCTGCTTGCGGCCGACCAGGACACCGAGGCCGGCATCATTAAGCAGCGGCAGCGGCTGGCGGCGCTGAGGGAGAAACTCGCCACCATCGGGTCCCCCGAGGCAAGGACGCTTGAACAGCTGGCGGAATACCTCCTGACGAAAAGCGTCTGGCTGATCGGCGGTGACGGCTGGGCCTTTGATATCGGCTACGGCGGCCTGGATCACGTCCTGGCCCAGGACCGGGATATCAACGTCCTGGTGGTGGACACCGAGGTCTACTCCAATACCGGCGGCCAGGCCTCAAAGGCGACCCCCATCGGCGCCTCCGCAAAGTTCGCCACCAGCGGCAAGGCCATTGCCAAAAAGGATCTCGGCTTGATGGCCATGAACTACGGCCATGTCTACGTGGCCAGTGTCGCCTTCGGCGCCCGGCCGGAACAGACCGTCAAGGCCTTTGTCGAGGCGGCCTCCTACAAGGGGCCCTCCCTCATCATCTGCTACAGCCACTGCATTGCCCACGGCTATGACCTGAAATTCGGGCCGGCCCAGCAGAAACGGGCCGTGGACAGCGGGGTCTGGCCGCTGTACCGCTACGATCCCAGGCGGGCGGCGGCCGGCGAGCCCGGCCTTGTCGTGGATGCCGACGGCGACAAGATCCCGGTCAGTGAATACACGGAGAATGAAACCCGTTTCCGGATGGTGAAAAAAATCGATCCGCAGGGTTTTCAGATCTACAGCCGCAAGGCCCAGACAGGTGCCAGGAAGCGGGTGGCCATGTATCGCTACCTGGCCGAGCTTCGCCTGCCGGCCGACGAGGGAATGGACAGGTGAGCAGGTTGAGGGAACATATCGCACCGAGGTGCGCAACATGCAAATGAACACCAGGGTAGTCATCATGAAATACGTAAAATGGTTCAAGGAGATCGGCATAGAGGATGTCCCCGAAGTCGGCGGCAAGAATGCGTCGCTTGGCGAAATGTACCAGAACCTGACCGAGGAGGGGGTGCGGGTCCCCAACGGTTTTGCCGTCACTGCCTCGGCGTACAAGTATGTCCTTGATGTCAACGGGGCCTGGGAGAGGCTCCACGCCCAACTCGATGACCTGGACCCTGATGATGTCAGGGAGCTGCAGGCGCGGGGCAAAAGGTGCCGGGAGATCGTCTATTCCTGCGAAATTCCGGCCGACCTGCAGGAGGAGATTCTCCAGGGCTACGCGGCGCTGAAAGAGGAGTACGGCGCCGAAATGTCGCTGGCGGTCCGCTCTTCGGCCACTGCCGAGGACTCGCCCGAGGCCTCTTTTGCCGGTCAGAATGACACCTATCTCAATATCGGCTCTGAAGAGGCCCTGCTCGACGCCTACAGGCGGTGCCTGGCCTCAAATTTTACCGACCGCTCCATCCACTACAAGTTCGACAACCATTTCGACTTCTACAAGGTCTACCTGAGCGTGGTGGTCATGAAGATGGTCCGTTCCGACAGGGGCGCAAGCGGGGTCATGTTCAGCCTGGATACCGAAACCGGCTTCAGGGACGTGGTGTTTATCAACGGCGCCTGGGGCCTGGGGGAAAACGTTGTCCAGGGCACCATCGACCCGGACAGCTTCTATGTCCACAAGCCCACCTTCAGCCAGGGATTCCGCTCGGTTCTCAAAAGGCGGCTGGGAAAAAAGGAACTGAAGATGATCTTCACCGGCACCCTCAATCTCGACAATATCGCTGTCGAGTATACCAGGAATATCGAAACCCCTGCCGGGGAACGGTCACGCTTCTGCATCACCGACGAAGAGGTCATGGTGCTGGCCGACTATGCCATCAAGGTGGAGAATCACTACTCGGGCAAGGCCGGCTTTCACAAACCCATGGATATGGAATGGGCCAAGGATGGCGTGGACGGCCATCTCTACATGGTACAGGCCCGACCCGAGACCGTGCAGTCCCAGAAAAAGGGAACCGTCCTTGAGATGTATCACCTTAAGAAACGGGGCACGGTACTGGTCAGCGGCCGGGCCGTGGGCACCAAGATAGGCCAGGGCAGGGCCCGTTACATCCCGTCGGCGGACCGGCTGAGCGAGTTCCGGCCCGGCGAGGTGCTGGTGGCGGACACCACCACGCCGGACTGGGAGCCGGTGATGAAGACCGCTGCCGCCATTGTCACCAACCGGGGCGGCCGCACCTGCCATGCCGCCATCGTCAGTCGTGAACTCGGCATCCCGGCCATTGTCGGCGCGGATAATGCCACGCAACGACTCGCCGACGGCCGGGAGGTGACGGTCAGCTGCGCCGAGGGGGAAACAGGGTATGTCTACGACGGTATCCTGGACTTTGAAATTGTCCGAACCGACCTGAGTCAACTGCCGAAGACCAGGACCGAGATCATGATGAATCTCGGCAACCCGGACCTTGCCTTCAGTCTCTCCTCCCTGCCGGTGGATGGTATCGGCCTGGCCAGGATGGAGTTCATCATCAATGAATATATCAAGGCGCACCCCATGGCGCTCAAACACCCGGAAAAGGTGGACGAGGCAACGCGACAGGAGCTGGCCGCCATCAGCCGGGCCCATGCATCCATGGAGGACTTCTTTGTCAAGACCCTCTCCGAGGGGGTGGCCACCATTGCCGCCGCCGTTTACCCCAAGCCCTGCGTTGTCCGGATGAGCGACTTCAAGAGCAATGAGTATGCGACCCTGCTGGGGGGAAAGTTCTTTGAGCCCGAAGAGGACAACCCGATGATCGGTTTCCGGGGGGCGGCCCGGTACAGCCATCCTGCCTACGAGGAAGGATTTGCCCTTGAATGCGCGGCCATGAAACGGGTACGCGATACCATGGGGTTTACCAATGTCATCCTGATGATCCCCTTCTGCCGCCGGGTCGAGGAGGGACGACGGGTGATTGAAACCATGGCAAAATATGGCCTGCGACGCGGGGAAAACGACCTCAAGATTTATGTGATGTGTGAAATACCGAACAATGTGATCCTGATAGATGCCTTCAGCGAGATCTTTGACGGTTTCAGCATCGGCAGCAATGACCTGACCCAGTTGTCCCTGGGCGTGGACCGCGACAGTGAAATCGTGTCCTTTGACTACGATGAACGTGATGAAGGCGTCCTCAGGATGATCGCACTGGCGGTGGAAGGCTGCAGAAGGAACCATCGTCACAGCGGCATCTGCGGCCAGGCCCCCTCGGATTATCCCGAGGTCGCCGAGTACCTGGTCCGGCTTGGCATTGATTCGATCAGCCTCAATCCCGACAGTGTCCTGAAGACCCTCCAGGACGTGGTCAAGCTCGAAAAAAACCTGCAGAGGAGTTGACAATGGACATCCATCTTCCCGCCGATGTACCCCATGAGCAAGAGGCGGAATTCAGGGAGAACTTTACCAGGGCCACCGGCGGCAGCGGCCGTCTCATGCTCTTTGCCGGCGATCAGAAAGTCGAGCATCTCAACCGGGATTTCTTCGGTCCCGGCATAACGGCCGAGGACAATGATCCCGAACACCTCTTCATGATCGCCTCCGTGGCGGAGATAGGGGTTTTTGCGACACAGTTCGGACTGATCAGCCGGTATGGCCGGAAGTATCCCGATATTCCCTATCTCGTCAAGCTGAACTCCAAGACCAACATCATTCCTGTACAGGAAAAGGACCCCCTCTCGGTAGAGTGGCTGACCATGGACGACGTGGTCAGGTGGAAAAAGAGCAGCGGTTTGTCCATTCTCGGTATAGGATATACCATCTACCTTGGCAGCGAGCATGAACATATCATGCTCAGGCAGGCGGCACGGGCTGTCCACGAGGCCCACCGAAACGGCATGATCGCCGTGCTCTGGATCTATCCCAAGGGCAGCCATGTCAGCGATGAGCACGACCCGGCCCTGATTGCCGGTGCCGCCGGGGTCGGGGCCTGCCTGGGCGCCGATTTTGTCAAGCTCAAGGTGCCCTACCGGGATGGAGGATTCGATCCCGAGCTGCTCAGGACGGTCACCGAGGCTGCCGGCAATACCGGCGTGCTCTGCGAGGGCGGCAGCAAGGTGGAGGCAAAGGCCTTTCTGGCTGAGCTCCATGCCCAGATCCACCAGGGGAAAAGCCGCGGCAACGGTACTGGTCGCAATATCCATCAGCGTCCCCTGGCAGAGGCGGTGAAGATGGCCGGGGCCATCCATGCCATTACCGTCAACAATGCAACCGTGGAAGAAGCCCTGAAAAAGCTCTGACAAGAGGGAGACAAGGCGATGAAAACAACGATTACAGCGGTAGAGGCCCTGGAAATCCTCGACTCACGGGGCAACCCCACCGTCCGGGTCACGATGGGCCTGGAAGACGGCACCCGTGTTTCGGCATCGGTACCCTCGGGTGCCAGTACCGGGGAAAACGAGGCCATTGAACTGCGCGATGGCGACCCGGACCGCTATGGCGGCAAGGGGGTGCTGGGCGCGGTGGCCAATGTCAATGATCAGATCGCGCCGGTGATCGTCGGCATGAATGCGCTCGATCAATCCCTGATCGACCAGGAACTCATTGAACTCGACGGCACGCCGAACAAGGAACGGCTCGGCGCCAACGCCATCCTCGGTGTCTCCATGGCGGCGGCCAAGGCAGCGGCGGCCTCCCTGGGCGTGGAGCTGTACGCCTATCTCGGCGGCGCCGGGTCCAGGCGACTGCCCGTTCCCTGCATGAACATACTCAACGGCGGGGAACACGCGGACAACAGTGTCGATTTCCAGGAGTTCATGGCCGTGCCCATAGGGGCTGCCAGGTTTTCCGACGGCCTGCGCTACGTGGCCGAGACCTTTCACGTGCTGAAGAAGATCCTCTCTGCCAGGGGACGTGCGACCTCGGTGGGTGACGAGGGGGGATTTGCGCCGGACCTCGGCAGCAATGAAGAGGCGATCGAGCTGATCATCGAGGCGATTGAAAAAGCGGGATACGTTCCGGGCAAGGATATCGCCATCGGCATCGACAGCGCTGCGACCTCGTTTGCCGCCGGTGCCAGCCGCTATGACCTCAAGTGGTCAGGCGGCGGAGCAATGAGCAGCGATGAGCTCATTGCCCTGGCAAGGAAGTGGGTTGCCGACTATCCCATCGTTTTCTGGGAAGATCCCCTGGCGGAAGAGGACTGGCAGGGATTTGCCGATTTCACCCGTCAGCTTGGTGACAGCATCGAGGTCATCGGCGATGATATCTTCGTGACCAACACCAAGTTCATCGCCCGCGGCATCAGGGAGCAGACCGCCAATTCCGCCCTGATCAAGCTCAACCAGATCGGCACGGTCACAGAGACCATTGACGCGGTGCGCATGTGCCGCGACAATGGCTGGCGTTACCTGATTTCCCACAGGTCCGGGGAAACAGCCGATACCTTCCTGGCAGATTTTGCCGTGGCCATGGATGGCGGCCACCTGAAGACCGGTTCTGCCTCGCGCAGTGAACGGCTGGCAAAGTACAACCGCCTCCTGGAGATCGAGGCATCCCTGCAGGACAGGGCCCTCTACTACTGGAAATAGAATGGCCGGTGCACCCGGCGGCCGGTTCTCTCGCAGCCTCGTGGCTCCGCAGAGCGGGGTCACGGGGTCAGGAGGGCGCCAGGGCCCGAGGCAGAACCCGTAGGTGGTTGCCCTTGTTGCACCGCTCCGCGGTGCAACACCGCACCAGGCGCTCTGCGCCATTTCCGAATCAGCCGGTACTTCCCGGCACGCGGGCAGCGGCCCAGGACCCCTGGCAGGCAATTACCATTTTACATCTTGATATTATATCATATTTGCAGACAAGAACCGTCCAGGCCGGCCTTGCTGCCCAGGCCGCTCAGAAGTGAAACTTGAGGCCCACGTTGGCGGTAAAGCCGTTGATATCGATATCCCCACCGCCACTGTTGGTATCAATGGAGCTGAACCGGTACAGGGCCTCGCCAAAGAGCCTGAACAGGGGAATGCCCACATCCAGGTCCAGGCCCGCGCCCAGGTAACCGCCAAAGCTTGAATCCACGTCAAACCGGTCAGCATCGGCATAGATATAGGACACCCCTGCCAGCAGGTAGGGATCAAGGGATGCGTCCGGCAGGACATGAACCTGCAGGCCCAGGTCAAACGGAGTCAGGGTAAGGTTATCGCCGGGGCCGAAATCACTGTCTTCAAAGTGGTATACCCGGCCGTCCAGGCGCAGGTGGTCGGTGATCAGTGGCAGGCTGAGGCCAAGTCCGGCACCCCAGGAGCCGTCAACGTCGTTCTTGTCCCAGTAGCTGGCAAAACCATAAAGATCGAACGCCATTGCCGGCGGGACGCTGAGCAGGACCAGCAGGACAGCACCTGCCGACCACGAACAGAATTTCTTCAACTGTATACTCCTCCTTGAGCAGAAAGCATGGTTTGTCACCTTCGCAGCAGGGACGAGCCAAGCCGCCCCCCTGGATTCCGGTTCCAGTCCTCCGGAGCCTGTGATATAACCCGGCCCGGGCTTCGAGACAACAGTTTATCCGAAAATGGCGCAGAGCGGTGCAGCAAGAGCAACCACCCTCCGGGCACTACGCGGGCTCCGGCCGCTCCCTCAACCTCGTGACACCGCCCATGCAGCCGCGGCCACAGGTGGCCAACATACGTTTACATCCCCCTGCCGATGTGATAGTCTGCCGGAGTTGCCTGCAGAGGCTTAAGAGAATGAGCGCTGGAGCTGAAGACGCTGCTGCGTCGCTTCCCCGGGCATCTTTTTGCACTGCCACCGCAGGTCGGCCTTTGCGCAGGGCGTATGAGGGCCTTTTCTGATCCACTTTCCAGCGGCTCCGGAGGCCGGCTCCGTGCCGCGGGACCGGACACGACACCATGCTTACCATCAGCAGTAAAAGCAGATACGGCCTGCAGGCGGTCCTCTCCCTGGCCGAACATCACGGACAGGGATTACTCCAGATCAAGGATATCTCCCGCCGCAACAACATCCCGCCCCAGTACCTGGGGCAGATATTCAACCAGCTTGTCAAGGCGGACATCATCCGCAGTGTCCGCGGCAAGAGCGGCGGCTACAGGCTTGCCCGGCCTCCTGCCGACATCCGGGTCATCGAGATCCTGGAAGTCCTGGAAGGGGACCTGGATCTTGCCGGCGACGGCGAAAACACCGATGCCATCCACGAACTCCTGCACCAGGCGCAGCAGGCGCTGCGCAGCACCTTCTCCCTGAGCCTGGCCGATCTCCTGGCGCGGCAGGAAAAGAAGAAGCAGGTCCTCACCTTTGATATCTGATCGCCCTG
>WFUT01000011.1 GCA_015484845.1 Desulfobulbaceae bacterium | reverse complement strand
CTCTATAACTCGTTCCAGGGGCCTTGTCAAGAAACAGCTCTCGACCGTTATCCGGCGATGTCCTGCCCGGCCCCGGCGGCGTTACGGGCCGTCGCAGCTCATGCGGAGCCGTAGCTGTGCAGCCCGGAGAGAAGGTAGTTGACGCCGAAATAGGTAAAGAAAACGGCAATGAACCCGATGATAGCCAGCCAGGCGATCCGCGAGCCTCTCCACCCCCTTGTGAAGCGGGCATGGAGGGTGGAGGCATAGATGAACCAGGTGATGATCGACCAGGTCTCCTTGGGGTCCCAGCTCCAGTAGGTGCCCCAGGCCTCGTTGGCCCAGATGGCGCCGGTGATGATGCCGGCAGAGAGCCACATGAAGCCGAAGACAATGGTCTTGTAGATGAGGTCGTCAATGACCTTGAGATCGGGCAGGGACCCGGTCAGGGTCTCCGGGGAGAGATTCCGGTTATTGGCCCGTTTTTTCAGCAGGTACATCATGCCCAGGCCACCGGCGGCGGCAAAGGCGCCGTAGCCGATGAAGCAGGTAATGACATGGGCAAGGAGCCAGTTTGACTGCAGGGCAGGGATCAGCGGACTGATCTGCTGGTTGATTCCCCTGGCAAAGGAGGCGTAGGCCATGGCGACAAAGGCAAACGGCATGACAAAGGCGCCCACCACGCTGGCCTTGAATTTATACTCCATGAAGAGGTAGAACAGGGTCGTGCACCAGGCAAAGAAGACCAGTGATTCGTACATGTTGGTCAGTGGCGCGTGCCCGATGCCTATCTGGTAGGATTCGTACCAGCGGAGGCCGAGGGCCGCGGTCTGGACAAGGACACCGGCAATGGCCAGCAGGCGGGCTATGGTTCCCAGTTTCCTGTTCTTGAAGACAAAGAGAGCGAGGTAGAAGGCCGAGGAGAGCAGGTATGCCAGGGTGGTGATTCCGAAGAGTTGCGAACTGTTCATAACGTATCCGTCGGTAAAATTTCCGTGAGGGAACAGCAAAATGGCACAGAGCGCCGGGTGAGGTGCTGCACCGCAGGGCGGTGCAACAGGGGCAACCACCCTTCGTATGTTCCCGCACACGTTGGCGCCACCGCAACCTCGTGACGCCGCCCTGCGGTGTCACGTAATGCTGCTGCCCTTTTTTATTGCTGGTTGTGCCCGCCCCGCGGGCATGAAGTTGTATAAATGGCCGCCCACGGCACCAGGAGCGGCGGTATTCTCATGGTTTGTTGAGGCGCGACCTGATCATCGGGTCACGCCTTGCAGGGCCCCCGGGCGCTGGATACAGGAATCGTTCCCGTTGATCAGGCCTGGAGCGAATCGACAAGGGCCGTGAACCGCTTTTCGAAACCGAGCTTGTTCTTGTTGGCACTGCCGGCCAGAAGAACAACGGTTTTCCCGTCCTCTTCATGGATGAAGGCCCATATCTTGCGGTGGGACATGAAAAAGGCCACCAGCAGGCCGGCAAGCATCATGCCGCAGCCAATGTAGACAAACCAGACACCGGGATCCTTGGTCACCTGGAGGCCGGTGGCGTAGAGCTGCTTGGTCATGAGGCTGAAGTTGCCGGACGGCCGTTCGATCACCGCCTCGCGGCCGGCGTTGACCCAGAAGATGGAGGGCTTGTCCTTGTTGTCCCTGAACCAGACCTTGACCCGCCGCACGACCTCGCCAAAGGTCTCCTTGTTGATGATGCCGAACGAGGCGCCGATCTCGGGCCACTTGATCTGTTTGCCAAACGGGATGATCGATGTCCTGCTGGCCCCGGTGGTATTGTTCTTGAGGGTGACGATGAAGTCCGGGAACGGCTGGTAGCTTGCCTGGTAGAAGGTCACACCCTTGTAGGTCAGGGGCTTGTTGACCTTGAGGTCGGTGGTGAGCACCTTCTTGCCGTGATCGATCACCGTGACCTTGGAGAGATAGGTCCTGGGCATGCCGTTGGCATAATAGTCGATGGTAAAGTAGTCGCAGCGGATCGTAAAACCGAGGTTGATCTTCTCCCCGGTCTGGAAGGCCCAGACAAAGTCGCTCTCCCGGCTCTCCGGGATCATGATGCTTCCCTTGAAGGCGATATTGGGATTTTTCAGGATCTTTCTCGCCACGGCAGGAGAACCGATGATGGCGCCCAGCAGGATGACCAGGATCGAGGTGTGGACGACGTAGACACCAAACCTGGTCCAGGCACCTTTCTGGGCAAAGAGCATGGTGCCACCTTCCATGTCCCGCCTGTCGGTCCTCCAGTGATGCCGGCCCAGGTGGGATTTGATCATTTTTACCGTCTCGGGCAGGGGACGGTCCAGGACGATACGTTTCCTGATGCCCATCTTGCGGAGCCGGTCAACAGGGGTTGCCAGGTTGTCCTTGGTAACCAGGCGCCAGACCTGGGGAATACGTTCCAGGCTGCAGACGATCAGGTTGAGGCAGAAGAGACCGAGCAGGCCGAGGAACCACCAGGAGTTGTACATGTCCGGCACGCCGAGATGCTGCATGAAGGCGGCCGTGTCGGGCCCATACTGGCGGACATAGAATTCGGGCGGCTGGTTCTGCGGCACCACTGTGCCGATGATGGAGGTACCGGCAAGGACGAAGAGGAGAAACAGGGCCAGCTTGACCGAGGCAAAAAAGGCCCAGACGGGATTTTTTTTCTTTTTTGTCATGAGTTGTTTTCGGGGTATGGATGAAGGTTGCGGGGAATTATTGACACCATGTGGCATGAGCGATTGAGCTACCACGCAGACCCGGACCTGTCAATGAATTTAACCGAATCCTGCAGTCATCCGACATTGGAGCTTTGTCCAGCCCGCACCGGGCCTCTGCCGTGTCTGCCTCGCCACGTTCAATGTCCGGTGCACCGGCCGTGCGTCTGCCTGCGGATCCGGATGTACGGCCATCTATATACTATGCACGGTTTTGAAAAACAACTCTTCACCCCATCATTATCGTTCCTTGTCACCTGCGGCCCTGGAGCGTTATTTTGTATGAATAATATTTAATCTTAATAAGAGTCGGCCGGAATGGCAAGCCTGATTTTGCCCTGGGCCTGACCGGGGCAGGGCCTGGTTCCCGCAACCGGCATCTTTTTTCCTTCCCTTGTTGGCCGGCGGCGGGCTATTGCACGGAAAGCGGTCTTGCCGGTTCTGTCTCTTCAGGCAGGGGGCCGGGAGGGGGCAGCTCTACAGGGTGACGATCCTGTGGCGGATGGCATACTTGACCAGGCCGGCCACGGAGTGGATGTCCAGCTTGGCCATGATGTTCTTGCGGTGGGTATCCACGGTGGAGACAGAGATGGAGAGCTTGGCCGCGATCTCCTGGTTGGTCATGCCCTCGGCGACCAGCTGCAGGATCTCCCGCTCCCGGTCGGTGAGGAGGTTGCCCGGGGTGTCGTCGGACTGCCGGGCCACGCCGATGAATTCCTTGAGGACCGGTGTCTCCAGGGTGGGCGAGATGAACATCCTGCCCGTGGCCACGGTACGGATGGCGTCGGTCAGCATGTCGAAGCTCTCTTCCTTGAGCATGTAGCCCAGGGCCCCTGCCTTCAGGGACTCCACGGCGTAATAGCAGTCCGCATGCATGGTCAGGATCATGGCCCCGGTCCGGGGGGCGATCTTTTTCAGGCGCCGGGTCACCTCGATACCGCTCAGGCCGGGCATGGCGATGTCGAGCACGGCCACGTCCGGCTGCAGGGCCTCGATCTGCTGCAGGCACTCCTGCCCGTCACTGGCCTCGCCGATGACATCGATATCACTGGTCGAGGCCAGCAGGGTCCGCAGACCCTGCCGGAACATCTGGTGGTCATCGGCAAGAAAAACAGTGATCATCCCCATCTCCCCGCGGGATCCTTGTCAGCTGCGAGTGATCTTCCGCTCAGGTCTCTTCCCGGGGCAGGACCGGGAGCCGCCACGGATCTCTCCCGGCCCTGGCCGGCCCCTCAACACTGCACCATTTCTCCGGTTTTGCCAATAAAAATTCGTCAGTTCCCGCTGCGGTCCTGGTGGTCCTCCTGTCCGCCCGGCGCTGGAGGGGGCTGCCCGCCGGTGCTGCCCGCGTCGGCCGGTCCGGGCCCGGGGTCCGGGGTCCTGTCCGGGCCGGGTGCCCTGCCGGTGGTGTCGATGGGAATGTCGATGGACACCCGGGTCCCCTTGCCGGGTTGCGATTCGATGGAGAGGGTCCCGTTCATGGCCGTGGTCCACTGCCGGATGCTCATGAGGCCAAGTCCGCCAAGACCCCTGCCGGCCTCCTCCAGCCGGCCGGTGTCAAAGCCCTGGCCCTCGTCGTCAACGGTCAACCGGACATGGTTGCCCTTCTTCTTGACCGTGGCCACGATCTCCCGGGCACTGGCGTGTTTCCAGGCATTGTGGAGAAGCTCCTTGTAGGACCTGAACATGTAGATCATCTGGGACTCGGAGAGCCCCAGGGTCCCCGGTATTCCGTAGACCGAGACCCTGACCCCGGTCCGCTTGGCGAAGTTGTCCGCGTACCAGAGCATGGCCGGGACCAGGCCCTGGTCGTCGAGCACGGTGGGGTAGAGGTCGAAGATCATGGTCCGGATCTGGCGGATCATGACGCTGATCAGCTCACGGGCCTCCCGCAGTTGCTCGACCAGTTTCCTGCAGGTGCTGTTGATGGAATCGCACTCCCTGGCCGCCCGGTCTTCCACCTCCTGGATCTTGAGGTTGACCAGGGCCAGGTTCTGTGCCATCTCCTCGTGCAGGACCTGGCCGATATGACGTCGCTGCCGTTCCTCGGCCAGGACGATCTCCTCCTGCAACTGCTTCTGGAACGCCGCCCGTGCCTCCTCCTGGCGCTTGACCTCGGTGATGTCACGCAGGATGCCCTCGTAGCCCACCAGGTTGCCGTTTTCGTCGTAACGGGCCGTGGCGGTCATGGTGCAGTGGCGCCTGGAGCCGTCCGGGCGCCGCAGGTAGGTCTCAAAGTCCTTGACATATCCCTTGCGATGGATCTCCTCCAGGATCGCGTTGTTGGCGTGGTCAAAGCCATGCTCGATGCTGGCGCAGGTCAGGGCAAGCTCGTCCGGTGAACTGGTCTCGTCAAGGCCCAGCAGTTTCATCCCCGCCTTGTTGATGTCGATGATGGTGCAGTGGGTGTCGGTGACAAAGATGCAGTCGCGGGAGTTTTCGAAGATCTGCCGGTAGTTGGACTCGGAGAGCTGGAGCCGGCGGATGGTCTTTTCCAGCTTGTCCGCCATCTCGTTGAACAGGCGGGCAAACTTCCCCATGTCGTCCCCGGAGTAGACCTCGGCCCGGGCCGAGAGGTCCCCCTGCTGGATCTCCTTGGCCGCCCGGGCCAGGGAGACGATGGGCCGCGAGCAGTTCCAGGCCACCAGGATCGCGGTTATGATACAGATGATCAATAGGAGCAGGGTGAAGATGAGCAGGGACCGGACGTACTCCTGGAAGCCGACCAGGAGGTTGGCGTCGTCGACACTGGTCATCAGGATCCAGTAGTCGCTGCCCGCGCCGCCGTTGTTGGCAAGCCTGCCGCCGGCCGCGGCGCCGGTGCCGACCAGCGAGGTGAAGTGGATTCGCTGGAAGGCGAACAGGGTCTGCCGGTAGGTCTGCCGGCTCCGGCGGATGACAACACCCCGCTCGCTGCTCCTGAGCCACTGGGCGAGCTCCGGCTCCTGCTGGAAGAAGGAGAGGGCCTTGCTGCTACTTGTGCCGGAATGCCACGATTTTACAGGGTGGTAGAGATAGTGGCCGTTCCGGTCCAGCAGGAAGTAGACCTCGCCGCCGTGGAGTTCATCCTGCTGCCTGGCGATGATATCGAGAAAGGTGGAGCCGAAGACGGTAAGGATCAGGATGCCGTTTTTCCTGCCCTCCCTGTTCAGGATGGGGGTTGCGTAGCGAAGGACCGGCAGCGGCGGCCGGCCGACGGCATGTGGTGTCCTGTCCGCTTCCATGGTCGAGACCAGGAAGGCGCCGGCCCGCAGGCGTCGGGCGGCGCGGAAAAAGGGTTGGTCGGCCAGACCTGCGCCGGGGACTGCCGGAACCTGGCGACAGGTCGTGTCCCGGTCGCAGTCAACGCGCAGGACCTGGTTGCCGGACAGGTCGAACAGGCCGATCTGGCGGAATATCCTGTGATGCCTGGCGATGTTGAGCACTGTCTCGCCGACCCCGGTCCGGTCGATGTGGTCCCCCTTGTCAAGCAGCCTGCGAAGCTGGGGCAGGTCGCGCAGCATGAGCAGGTCCCGGCGGATCCACTGCAGGACGGAGCGGATGTCGGAGTCGATGAGATGAAGGTCGGTGAGGGCCCGCTCGCGGGCCTGTTCAAGGGCGAACTGCCGCTGTTTATAGCGGGCATAGCCGCTGCTGATGATCACAACGGAGACAGTGAGGATGATGAAGATGAATATCAGCTTTCCGCGCAGACTGGTCAACATGGCAGGCCCTGGCAGTTCCCGGAAGGGTGCGACGGAGCGGATAGCCGGCGTGGGTCAGAAAAAACTGCAACCCGGCGGAGGTGCCGGGTTGCAGGAGGAGGAGGAGAGAGGAAGCGGGAAACAAGCCATACTGACATCATAGGGTAAAAGGTAGGAGGATGCTGTCGGCAACAGTAACCTGCGTCTCCGGTGACCCTGAACTGAATCGGTGGTGGCAAATCGTTGATTCAGTTCTATTGCACAAGTGTTTTTCGGGTGGCCTTGCGCGGTTGGGTTGACGCGTAACGCTTTCCACGGCTCCCTGCCCTGGGGCAAAATCGCTTGCACATCAGGCAGACCGTGGGACTGGTTACGGGAAGACCGGATTTCATGCAGGTTGTATTTCGACTTGTTTCCACGGATTCACTCCCTTGTGCTTTACTTATAGGGCATGCGGCCCGGGAAGGGAATCCCGAAGGGACGGTATTTTTATACCTGGATCAGGGGAGAGGGGTGATGGGATTTCAGGTAGACAGTTGTCCCCTGGCGCTGGGGCTGACCCCGTGCACCTGGACCCGGGAGGGGGCTCTGCGGACAGCAGGCAGGTTTGCCTGATCAGTTGGGCTTATATTTAACCACAATATCATCGAACAGTCAAATCTAAATCCTGCGCTTCGCAGGTGAAGGAAAAGTTTTTTGCCGTATCGTTGGATTAGACGATCCAGGTCGGATTTTTCCGTGTTTTCCCCCTCCGGGGGGCGAGTACAGATGACGTTGGTCCGCATTTCTCTGCCCCGGGCAAAAAATCTTGCTTTTTCTCTGTCGCGAAGGTAATATTCGGCGTTTGTTGTAAATGCAACCTTTATTCTAAGGAGTGGATATCATGGCCCGTGTATGTGAAATCTGTGGCAAGGGACCGGCGACCGGCAACAATGTCAGCCATGCCCATAACAAGAACCGGCGCCGCTGGCTGCCGAACCTGCAGAAGGTCCGGACCGTGACCGACAGCGGTCGCACGGTCCGTATCCGCGTCTGCACACGCTGCATCCGTTCCGGAGCAGTGGTCAAGCCGGCCTGACCGGTCTGTCGCATTGTCCAGGCAGGGGCGGGATCCTCTTTCCCGCCTTTTTGTTGATGAGCCCCAGCGGGTCCTGCCGGGACAGGAACAGGCACCAACGCCGGATCCGCAGGGTGGAAGATGTATCTTGAGACAGAAATCGTCAGGAGGGAAGCAATGAGCCAGGAAGAAGTTCGTTTTCTGCCTTACGAGGAAGCCTTGCGTATCGTGGCCGCCATCCAGGAGGAAGAGGATGTGCTGCGGCCCAATCACCGGATACTCACGGTCTACAATCACGACGACAAGGAGATCTGCTGGTTCGACTTCGACGAGGTCCTGAAGGATGCCGCGCCGGCCAGCAAGGAAGAGGAAAAGGACGTGGTGGCCAACTACATCATGCACCGTATTCCGGAGTGGGCCCTGGATCTCTGAGACCGCGGCCCCTCCACCATCCCCTGCGGCACCGCTGTCTCCGCAACTCGCCCGCCGGAGGTAATGGTGCCGAAACTGTTTCCCGGGCCGAGGGCCGGAGCGCCATCCTGTCGGCCCGGGCTCAGATCACTCCCTCCGGCATCGCTGGTACCCGTTCCGCTCCAAGGACGTAGCCTCCATCCAGCCGAATCACCGAACCGGTCATGAAGTCGGCGTCCTCCAGGAGAAAGAGGATCGCCCGCACCACCTCCTGCGTGGTCCCGGTCCGTCCCAGCAGGGTGTGGGCCAGGAGGTCTCTTTTCTGCTCCGCGCTCAGCAGGTCCCAGCCCCGGGTTCCCGGACCGTGCCTGGATTCGATGATACCGAGCATGATCTCGTTGACCCTGATCGACGGAGCGCCGAGCCGGGCCCAGGTCTCGGTAAAGGAGCTGACCCCCCGGTTGGCGGCGGCATAGCCGTCGTTGAAGAGCAGGCCGGCCGGCCCGCTCCTGCCGACGATGCCCGCGATGGAGGAGATGTTGACCACCGCCGCCTGCTGCGCGGCCCGCAGCAGGGGCAGGCTCTGCTCAAAGACCAGCCACTTGGCCCGCAGCGTGGTCTCCATCTCCCGCTGCCACTGGTCCCGGTTGACCTGCCGCTGGTAGGAACCGTGCACCACCGGCATGCCGCCCCGTTCGATGTTGTTGACCAGGATGTGCAGGCTGCCGAACCGTGCACCGATCCGATCCAGCAGCTGCCGCACCTCCTGCGGCCTGCGCAGGTCCACGCGCACGACCAGGTGGTCATCCGACATGGCCGCGAACTCGTCGCGCATCTTTTTCGAGGCCTCGGGCCAGTCGTACCAGGTCAGGGCAAGGCGCACGCCCCTGGCGGCGAGGGCCCGGGCCGTGGCAAGTCCTATTCCCCTCGACGCACCGAGGACCAGTCCATTTTTTCCTGCCAGTTTCATGGGTAGCTACCGTATAATCAGGGACAGAAGCCCCGGGCCAGCCTCCCCCTGCGGAGGGGCTGACGGGGCTGGCCTCTCCATGTCTCTGTTGTTGTCGGCCTGCCGGGATGATTTCTGAACCTCCCGCCAGCCATGCTGTTGTTTCATCTCTACACCAGTTTCCAGGATTGAACAATGCAACTTGCCAGCTTTTCCGCCCGTCCCCTTGCCGGATTCCTGTCGCTTTTCCTCTTCTTCACCCTCTTCCTGGCGCCGGGCCGGGCCGCGGCCACGGGATCGAAACCGCCCTGCATCCACGGCGGCTGGCCCTGGGACCAGTCCGACCTCAAGCCCGACCCGGCCCTGGTCTACGGTACCCTGGACAATGGCCTGCGCTACCTGGTCATGGTCAACCACCAGCCCCGGGGCCGGGTAGCCCTCTACCTGGACGTGCAGGCAGGCTCCCTGTACGAGACCGATGAGCAGCGTGGCCTGGCCCACTACATGGAGCACATGGTCTTCAACGGCACCACCCACTATCCGCCCGGGACCCTGGTCAAGTATTTCCAGTCCCTGGGCATGGCGTTCGGCGCGGACAGCAATGCCCATACCGGCTACAACGAGACCGTCTACAATCTCCTGCTGCCGGGCAGCAGCGAGGGAGAGCTGGACAAGGGGATGCAGGTGCTGGCCGACTATGCCCGCGGCGCCCTGCTCCTGGAAAGGGAGGTGGACAAGGAACGGGGCGTGATCCTGTCCGAAAAGCGGGCCAGGGATTCCGCGGCCAGCCGGGTGGCCAAGAAGCGCTTCCGGTTCGAGTTTGCCGGTACCCGGGTGGCCCTGCGTGATCCCATCGGCACGGAGAAGAGCCTGCTCGCCGCTGACAGCGCCCGCCTGCGGGCCTACTATGATGCCTGGTACCGGCCGGACAACATGATCGTGGTCGTGGTCGGCGACGTGGACCCGCTCACGGCACGCAGGGTGCTGGCGCGTCACTTCGCCGGCCTGCGGCCAGCGCCGGTGCAGCCGGTCTGCCCTCCCTTTGGCCGGGTGGCCGAAAAGGGAACCGATGTCCTCTACCAGCATGAACCGGACCTGGGCTATACCGAGGTCTCCGTGGAGACGGTCTGGAACGTGAAACCCCGGATCGATACCAGGGCCTGGGAAGGGAAACAGCTGGAGCGCTACGTGGCCGCATCCATCCTTGACAACCGGCTCTCCCGCCTGGTCACCGAGAAGAACAGCCCCCTGACCAGGGTGCGGGTCTATACCGGGGTCTTTGCCCGCCGGCTTGGCTACATCTCCCTGGGGGGGAGGGTGGACCGCGACCGCTGGCAGGAGGCCCTGACCCTGCTGGAGACCACCCTGCGCCAGGCCCTGAAGTTCGGCTTTACCGCCGACGAGCTGGCTCGGGTCAGAAAGGAGATCATGGCCGATCTGGAGAAGGAGGTCCGCACGGCGGACAGCCGGGATTCCCGGAAGATCGCCTCCATGCTGATCAGGAAGCTCAACAGCGGCGAGGTCCCGCTTTCGCCGCGGCAGGAACTGGAAATCTTCGGGCGGATGCTTTCCCGGATGAGCCTGGATGATGTCAACGGCGCCCTGCGGGAGCTCTGGGGACACAAGCGGCGCCTGGTCATGGTCGCCGGCACGGCCAGGATCGACCACGGACAGCAGCGGCCCGAGCAGGTGATCCGCAAGGTCTTTGCCAGGGCGGCGGCCGCCCCTGTCGCACCCTGGGTCACGGAAAGCAGGCCCCGCTTTCCCTACCTGCCGGTACCGGAGAAGGAGGCGGCGGTGAAAAGGCATGTCCGGCCGGCCGGGATCGGCGCCGACATCTATACCCTGGAAAACGGCCTTGTCCTCAATGTCAAGCAGACGGACTTCAGGAAGAACGAGGTCCTGGTCGCTGTCCATTTCGGGTCCGGCCTGCTGACAGAACCGAAGCCGGGCCTGGCCCGTCTTGCCGAGAGCGTTGTGGCCGAGAGCGGGGTGGGCGCCCTGACCAGGGAGCAGCTCGACCGGGCCCTGGCCGGCACCAGCGTCCAGCTGAACTTCCGGGTGGGCGAGGAGAGCTTTTTCTTCAATGGCAAGGGGCTGAACACGGAGCTGGATCTCCTGCTGCAACTGCTCTATACCCATCTTGCCGATCCCGCCTTTCGGCCCGAGGCCTACCGCCTGGCCATGGAGCGGTACTCCCAGCTGTATTCACGCATGCAGAGCTCTGTCGAGGGTATGCTGCAGCTCAAGGGCGAGCGGTTCCTGGCCGGTGGCGACAGCCGGTACGGCATGGTGCCCTGGCAGGAGTTCCGTCGCCTTGGCCTGGACGATGTCAGGGGCTGGCTCCGGCCCGCCTTTGCACGGCAGAAGCTGGAGATCACCGTGGTGGGTGACGTGACGCCGGACAGGGTGCTTGCCCTGGTCCGGAAATATTTCGGGTCCGGCGGCCGGGACCTGACGGCCTCGGCGCGGGGCAGGGTCATCCGTTTTCCGGCCGGCAGGGAACTGGATCTCACGGTTCCCACCGCCATTGACAAGGCCCTGATCGTGGTCGCCTGGCCCACGGCCGATTTCTGGGATATCTCGCGGACCCGGCGGCTCAACGTCCTGGCCTCGGTGTTTGAGGACCGGCTGCGGCGCGAGATTCGCGAGGAACTGGGGGCCACCTATTCGCCGGTGGTCTATAACCGTTCAAGCCGCGTCGATCCGGGATACGGTGTCCTGCGTGCCATGCTGACCGTGGCACCGGACCAGGCGGAACAGCTGGCCGCCAGGATCAGGAAGGCCGGTGCCCGTCTGGCCGGGGCAGGCGTGGGGAAGGAAGAACTCGAACGGGCCCTGAAGCCGACCCTGACCTCGATACGGGACATGATGCGCGAGAACCGCTACTGGCGGGATTCCGTGCTTGCCCTGTCCAGTCGCCATCCTGTCCAGCTGCAGTGGCCGCTGTCCATCAGGCGCGACTTCGCCTCCATCACCGCCCCGGAGATCAGTCACCTTGCAGCCCGGTACCTGCGGGCCGGGCGCGCGGCCAGGATCGTCATCCGGCCGGCGCGGAAATAACGGCCTCGTTCACCCCACCAGCCAGATGGCCATGTTCTGCGCCTGCTGCATGGTGCGGTCGGAGACGCCACCCAGGAAACCCTTGGCGATGTCCCGGCCCCGCCTGCCGATGACAATGGTGCCGCAGTCGTGCTTCCTGGCCTGGCGCAGCAGGTCACGGCTGGCGTCGAGATCCCTGCGCATGGGCAGCTGCGAGATACGGCGACGTTCAATGCCGTTGTCCATCAGGATCCGGGCGTGGGCGTGGAAGAGGTAGTTCTCGATGTCCAGGTTCTCCTCGCACCACTCTCTGCCCCACTGCCTGATGAAGTCTTCTTCCCTGGTCGCCGTCCTGCCGCCGAAGATCGGGATGGAATGATAGAGGCATATCTCGACGTCACTGCTGCCCTGCATCATGTAGCCGAGATGGTCCGCGGCCAGCAGGGATTCGGGCGTGGAGTTGACGGCAAGCAGAAAGCGGCTGGAGCTTACCTCTCCGTCAATGACCCAGAGCGGTACCTCGTGACACTGCTTGACCAGGTAGGCCGATACGCTGCCGAAGAACATCTCCCCCACCTTGCCCATCCCCCTGCGGCCGATCAGGAGACTGTCATACTTTCCCCTGTTGGCGTCGTGGTGGATTGCGGTGGCCACGCTGGCCGTGCTCACGTCGACCCGGATGGTGATCTGCTCCTCGGCAAAACCGTTGCGCAGCAGCCGAGCCCTGGCATCGTGGAGATACTTCTCCGCCATGCGTACACGCCGTTTCATGGCTGAACTCTGGCCGCGCAGGGGGTCCACGTCCAGCATCCAGTTCCGGTCACTGCCGGCCGAGGAGACGACGGAAAGCAGGTGGATGGCGATGTCGGACTGGCCGCCGAACAGCCTGATCAGGTAATCCAGGGCATTGGAACTGTAGATGGAGCCGTCGATGGCCGCAATAATCTGTCTGTTCGTCATCATTTCCTCCTGGTGCACGGGTGTTCAGCGGTCGATGCCCCACATGAAGGTTTCCCGCGAAGTCCCGCCCTGGCGTGTTGCCCGCCGAACCAGGGCACGGATGCTGTAGACAGGGGAGACAGGGGAGAGAGACAGGTGACTGCCCCGGTTTCACGCACCTGGCCACTTTTGTTATATCCGCAGGACATGGCATTTATCTGTTGCAATGATCCATATACTTACCATATTATGAAGAAAACAGCATGGCCGGGCCGGATATTTCCGGATGAAAGCACCTGGCGGAACGAGGCCGTTCGCCTTCGGGTCCGCTGTCAAAGGGCCTGCTTCCGGCCGGCCTGGTGAACTGTCATGATGAGAACAGGGGCCTTGTACAGGCCTGTTTGTCCGCGTCATCATGCCCGCCTGCGCGGGCATGCACAATGTGTTGCCACATTGCGTTGCATGGCGCCGCAGGGCACTGCCAGCATGCTTGTCGCGGTGCATCATCGCAATGGGTTTTCCGGATAATTTTTCCCGCTTCCAGGAATGTAACAACTGGTGAAAACAGCAGGTTGAGAGACAGGGCCGGGGATATCTCCTCTGCGGGCAAGACCGCCCCCCTGCCACTGGTCTCCGTTACCAGGCCGCTGTTTTTCCGATCAACAGCCCGTCAGCGGGCAGGCAGCCGGCAGCATCACAGGAGGACCATGGACAGGGAAAGTGAACGGCGAAGGAACATCCGCCTGCCGCTGGGGGCAGGGGTGGAGTGTCATGTGGATGTGGGAGGAGCAAGGTACGTGGGGCCGGTACGGGATCTCAGCATGGCCGGGCTGTACATGCTGGCCCGCGAAAAACCCGGGCAGACAGGGGCGTGTACGGCAAAAATCGTCTTTCGGGGTCTCTACAGCGACCTGGAGATAGAGCCCCTGCAGGGAACCGTCGTCCGGCTCGAGGAAGACGGTTTTGCCCTTGCCTTTTCCCACTTCCTGGAGTGGTTTTCCCTGGTGCCTTTGTATTTGAAAAAGGTGCACGAACCACTGTGACAGGCCGCTGGCCGGCAATCCCCGAGGCTGGCCCCACCATCGCTGGTATCTGCCGGCACCGCCATGTTGCCGGCGGCAGGGCCTTCTTTCGCTGCGGCCGGCTCGGACTGCCTCTCATCCGCCCCGGCAAGCTGCCGGCGGCTGAGCCCTTTTGGCCTCTGTTATCACGGGCGCGACCGCGCTCCTGTGCATTCCTTCCTGCCGCTCCTGTTGCATCTCTGAGCATCGATCCGGTGGCGGTCGTAATGATTTTCCGTCTGCAGCCGCCATGCTTTCCAGCCTGGGAATGGTTCCTCCAACCTGAATCCTGCACTTCGAAAATGAAAAAATTTTCTCTTGCCGTATCAGTGGATTATACGAACGTGTTCGTTTTTTTTGACTCACCGGCCGTGTGAAAGGATTTTTTTTGTCCTTCTGGATGGGCAATTTCACCGGATCTGCGTTGTTATCAAGGAGGTGAGGTGTTTTTACGTGTCTGTGCCCCGTGGTAGCTCGCATCACCGGCAAGATCGGCAATGGCAGGATTTGGGTGGAACAGGAAAAAACATCGCACAGATCCGCTTCCGTACTTATATTCTTTCCAGGGTGCCCCGTCCTGGCGGAACCCGGGTGGGCGAGTGCGTGTCTCCCGCATCCCGGCCGGCATGTTCCCTGGCGGCAGAGTGGGCCCTTTTGCCCGGCCGGCCATGGGTTCCATGGATGGTCCGGCAGGGGGTGGTGCCGCCCCGGCAGCAGAACAAAGCAATAACCACCATGGAGGAAAGTCGATGGCAAAGATCATTACAGCGACCTATGCATCTGCGGAAACCCTGGACAACACCATGGATGACCTTGTCAATGTCGGTCTGCCTGCGGAAAAGATCTTTATCAACCGCGTCGAACTGCAGATGAAGATCATCTCCGGCCCTGACGTCGAACCCGAGATCCTGGAGGTGGTGAACAGGCACAAACCCACTGGCACGGAGACCAGGGAACTCAAGGAACCGGAGACGGCCAAGGTCATCACCGCCACCTTTGCCTCGGCCGAGGCGCTGAAAAATGTGACCGATGATCTCATCAATATCGGTCTGCCGGCGGAAGAGATCTTCGCGGACAAGGAGAACAGGCAGGTCAAGGTTATCGCCGGTTCGGTCATTGAACCGGAGATCAGGGAGGTGTTGAACCGCCACGATCCGGTGGAGATACAGTAGGCGGCAGCCAGACGGCTCGCCGGTGAACGCCGACGTCGCCGGCAACAGCGGGTTAGCACGGGAAACCCCTGCCCGGCAGCAAAAGGGGTGGTCCCGGCAGTCCATAAAAAAAAGGGACTTGGCCATATGAGCCAAGTCCCTTTCTTCGTTCTGGTGACCCCAAGGGGAATCGAACCCCTGTTTTCGGCGTGAGAGGCCGACGTCCTAGACCGCTAGACGATGGGGCCTTGTGGTGCAGGCTTTTGTAAAATAAATGGTCGTCTTTGTCAAGCCGCTTTCGACAGGGGGGAACGAAAAAAAGCCGCCGCGCCGTTGCGGGCTTCCATTTGTCGGCATGGCAGGGTGGTTGCCGAAAAAATCAGGGGGAGGCCACGGTGCGGCCGAACTGCCGGGCCCTGGCAAGGATCTCGGGTCGTTTGCCCACCACACCCTTGCTGTCAGCGCCGGGGACGGTGAGTTCACCGGCATAGCTGCAGTCCATGGCGTCCAGGGCGTAACGGCTGGTGAGGATGGCGCCCTCGAAGAGCCGCTCGCCCCTGGTGGCCGCGACGCTGACCAGGTAGCCGCGACGCCGGGCGTGATCCGGGTGCCTCTGCCTGAGGATGTACTTTCTGCTCCACAGGGCCTGGCAGCGGTCGATGAAGAGCTTTGCCTGGGCCGTGACCGAGTAGAAGTAGATGGGTGAGGCGATGACGATGCGGCGGGCCCTGTCGATCTTTTCATACAGGGCCTGCATGTCGTCGGCAAAGATACAGTTGCCCTCTTTTTCGCAGGTACCACAGCCGATGCAGGGATGGATATCAAGCCGGGGCAGGTGGATCAGTTCGGTCTCGTGGTGGCTGTTTTCCTGATGGATGCCCTCGATCACCGCCTCCGTGAGCAGGGCGGTGTTTCCCTTTCTGCGGGGACTGCCGAGAAGGAGAAGGATCTTCATGGACGATGCTCCGTATCTTTCGCAGGCTCCGGCGCAAGCCTGCCGAAAGTCCCTGTGCTCTCCCTGAGACCGGCTGCCACCTCGTCGGTCAGGAAGCGTGGTGCACATCGCCATCGCCAGTTGCCCCTGGTGGTGCCGGGAGTGTTGATACGGCAATCGTTGCCAAAACCGAGTACATCCTGCAGGGGGAGGACGGAGAGCACGGAGGGTGAACTGTGGGCCAGGTAGATCATGTCAAGGTGGAAGGTGGATGCCTGGTCGTCGAACCTGTTGGCATACCGCTTGGCAAGGCGTTTGGCCTGCGGCGCGACATCCGGGCTCAGGTACCAGCCCACCGCGGTGTCGTTGTCGTGGGTGCCGGTATAGATGATGCTGTTCTTTTCCACGTTATGGGGCAGGTAGCTGTTCTCCGGGTTGCCGTCAAAGGCGAACAGGAGGATCTTCATCCCCGGGTAGCCAAGGTCGTCGCGCAGCCGGCGCACCTTGTCCGTGATAATGCCGAGATCCTCGGCAATGACCGGCAATCGGCCCAATCGCTGCTCCATTGCCCTGAAAAAGGTCTTGCCGGGACCGCGTACCCACCTGCCCCTGATTGCGGTCTTTTCCCGGGCTGGTATGGCCCAGTAGGATTCAAAGCCGCGAAAGTGATCGATGCGGATCAGGTCGACCTGGCTGAAGATGGACTGCAGGCGTTGTTCCCACCAGGTAAGGAGGCGCTGCCGGATCTCCTTGTTCCGGCTGTTCCAGCGGTAGAGGGGGTTGCCCCAGCGCTGACCGGTCCTGCTGAAGTAGTCGGGCGGCACGCCGGCCACCGCCGTGGGACGCCCGGACGCCGAGAGCTGGAAGATCTCCTGGTTGGCCCAGACATCGACGCTGTCCATGGCCACGTAGATGGGCAGGTCGCCGATGAGACGGATACCCCTGCTGCGGGCATGATCATGGAGCTGCTGCCACTGCCGGCTGAAGAGAAACTGGGCAAAACAGCCGAATTCCACGTCATCGGCAAGCTCGGCTGCGGCGCGGCGCATGGCCGGGTCTTCCCGTTGCCGGAGTTCCCGCGGCCAGTGAAACCAGCCACGGTTACCCAGTTTTTTCTTCAGGGCCAGGAAGAGGGCGTGTTCCCTGACCCAGGGCCGGGAGTCGACAAAGGCGGCAAGTCTTTGCCGGTTTTTTCGTGTGGCGCTAAACCGCTGCCAGGCAAGGGCCAGCAGGCGGCCCTTCCAGGGAGTGACCCGGTCATAGTCCACCACGTATTCGGAAAATCCGGTATCGGCCAGGTCCTCTTCGCGGAGCAGGCCCTGGCGGACCAGCAGGTCCGGGCTGATGAACAGGGGGTTGCCGGCCATGGCAGAGGAGCTCATGTAAGGCGAGTTGCCAAAGATCGGCGCGGTTGGACAGAGAGGCAGGATCTGCCAGTAGGACTGGCCCGCGGCGGCAAGGAAGTCGATGAACGCGGTCGCCCCGGGACCGAGGTCGCCGATTCCCCAGGGGCTGGGGAGCGAGAAGAGCGGCAGGAGAACGCCACTGGCCCTCTTCTTGATAATTGGTATCATCTGCTTAGGTTTTTCCCCATGTTGGTGTAGACTTCATTTCATAATGGACTTATAATTCATAAAGTGCCCCTGTTCCGCGGCAGACCCGAGATCCGTGCAGCCCCCGGACCGGGGCGACAGCGACGGCTACTGTCCATGGAACGGGCGACGGCAGACGTTCCGAAATCCCGGGCCGACCAACGGACGGGCGTCGGGGGATGTGCCACGGTGTGGCGTTGTCGAAAAGCAGGAACCAGGGAACGTAAAGCCGGACAGGTTTCCGCCTGCGGGGGGGTGGCAGGGCGTCAGCTCCCTGTGCCTCTGTTGTCATCGCTTGTTGTGCCCGGCGCGTCGGGAATGGATTTTATATGTACCGCCGATCCGACCAGGGCGGAACTCAATGAAACACGGGATTTGAATTTTTTTCAATTGGAAACAGGTGGCTGATGTTGGTGCCTTCCGGGGAGTGCCACGACCGCCAAACACTTTATTTGCTTTTTTGTGCAGGATGCATTAGAATACTCTTCTCTTTATGTTATGAAAGGCGCGTCACGCCTTTTTTGCATGTAAACCATTGCTGCAGGAGGGAGAAGGCAGGTGCTGACAAGTATCAAAAATGACCTTCTTGAGGCTGGAAAAAACGAAGGATGCATCACCTTTCAGCATCTTAACGAACTGCTGCCCGAAGAGATCAAGGATCCCGGGGCAATAGAGGAGCTGTTTGATTTTCTCGGTGAGAACAACATCGAGATCGTCACCCTGGAGAAGTCGGGAAAAAAGAAGACCCTGTCCGGCGAGGAATGGACAGGCAAGAAACAGGTTGAAGACGAGGCAGTGAGCGAGCCGCTGCCGGACAGCGAGGAGCACGATTCCGAGGAGACCACAACCACCTACCTGCGGGAGATGGGGCAGTTCGACCTGCTGACCCCCGAGGAGGAGGCAAAGTATTCCAAGACCATCCGCGAGGGGTTTGACGCCATTGTCCAGGCCATCCGCGAGGATACCTCCGGCACCACGGAGATGAAGATGCTCATCGAGCGCATCGACCTGTGGCAGCGCCGCGATCCCTCGCTCAAGCCCAAGAAGCAGCAGCTCAACTACATGCGCCACTGCGTCAGCCTGGCCACGCGCAAGTACCCCGAGAAGCGCGAGCTGTTCGAGCTGCATACCAAGATCGAGGCCTACAACCGCTCCATCGAGGTGGCCAAGGACTCCATGATCCGGGCCAACCTTCGCCTGGTGGTCTCCATCGCCAAGCGCTACATGCACCAGGGCCTCACCCTGGCCGACCTGATCCAGGAGGGCAACCTGGGGCTGATGCGGGCCGTGTTCCGCTTTGACTACAAGAAGGGCAACAAGTTTTCCACCTATGCCTCCTGGTGGATCAGGCAGGCCATCACCCGCGCCATCCTGGACAAGACCCGGACCATCCGGCTGCCGGTCCATTTCCTCGAGCTGCGCAGCCAGTTCTTCAAGGCGTTCTACTCGCTGCTCAAGGAGCTGGGCCGCGAGCCCACGCCGGTGGAGATCTCCAAGATGACGGATCTGCCCATGGACAAGATCCTCGCCATCCTGGAGGCGTCGCGCGAGCCCATCTCCCTGGAGACGCCGGTGGGCGACGACGACTCCACCCTGGGCGATTTCCTGGAGAACCAGGAGTCCGAGTCACCCTACGACGCGGTCCAGAACAGGGAGCTGTCCAACCGGGTCACCGAGGTCCTCTCCACGCTCACCGACCGCGAGGAGAAGATCATCCGTCTCCGGTTCGGTATCGGCGAAAAGGCCGAGTACACCCTGGAGGAGATCGGCAAACGGTTCAATGTCTCCCGTGAACGTATCCGCCAGATCGAGAAAAAGGCGCTCAATCGGCTGCGTCATTCCAGCCGGCGCGAAAAGCTGCGATATTTCCTCGACTGACACGACCCCTGTATCAGCCCCGTCCCGTGACGGGGCTGTGTCTTTTTCATCTCTACCCCCTCGCTTCCCATGGATTCGTACATCGAACAGGCCGGGCTCGGCGATATCCTCGCCAGGGTCCGCGCCGAAGAACGTCTCAGCCTGGAGGACGGGCGCCGTCTCTACGAGTGCCCGGACATCCTGGCCCTGGGCTACCTGGCCAACATCGTCCGTGAGCGCAAGAACGGCAACCAGGCCTTTTTTATCTACAACCAGCACATCAATTACTCCAACGTCTGCACCAACCTCTGCAAGTTCTGCGCCTTTGGCAAGGAGAAGGGGCATGAGCAGGCCTACGAGATGGGCGTGGAGGATGTGCGGGCCAAGGTGCGCGAACGGCTCAACGAGCCCATCACCGAGATCCACATGGTGGGTGGCATTCATCCGGACCTGCCCTACTCCTACTATCTCGATATCCTGCGCGTTATCAAGGAGGAGCGGCCCGATGTCCACATCCAGGCCTTTACCTGCGTCGAGATCCACCACCTGGCCGAGCTGGCCGGAAAACCGGTGGCCGACACCCTGGAGGAGCTCAAGGAGGCGGGGCTGGGCTCCATCCCCGGCGGCGGTGCCGAGGTGTTCAGCCCGCGCATCCGCAAGCTCACCTGCGAGCGCAAGCTCTCCGGCGAGGGGTGGCTCGAGGTGACCCGGACCGCGCACCGGCACGGCCTGCATACCAACGCGACCCTGCTCTATGGCCATATCGAGACCGTGGACGAACGGCTCGAGCACCTGGACGCCCTGCGCAGGACCCAGGACGAGACCGGCGGTTTCCTGGCCTTTATTCCCCTGGCCTTTCACCCGAAGAATACCGAGATGTCGGACCACTCCGGGACCACCGGCATAAATGACCTGAAGAACATTGCCGTGGCCCGGCTCATGCTGGACAACTTTCCCCATATCAAGGCCTACTGGGTGATGATCGGCCCCAAGCTGGCCCAGGTGGCGCTCTCGTTCGGCGCCGACGACATGGACGGCACGGTCAAGGAAGAGGTGATCACCCACATGGCCGGTGCCGAGACCGAGCAGGCCCTGGGCCACAGGACCCTGATCCGGCTCATCCGCGAGGCAGGCCGCGATCCCGTGGAGCGGGATACCCTCTACAATGTGCTGTCCACTTACTAGGAGATGGCTGGCCAGGCTGGACCGGCATGGGCGGTCACGTGGATCGGCGATGGTGTACTCCAGAGAATTTCATTGAATCCTCCATGGCTGCAGAGCGGGCGCAACCAACGTGACACCGCAGAGCGGTGTCACGAGGTTGAAAATGAGCGGTGTCACGAGGTTGAAAATCCTTCACGCCTGCAGAGCGGTGTCACGAGGTTGATGTGGCGCCCGGCGTTTAGGGGAGAACCTGGAGGGTGGTTGTTCTTGTTGCACCGCTCTGCGGTGCAACACCTCACCAGGCGCTCTGCGCCATTTGCGTACTGCTGCCGTTGTGTGTCCAATTACCATGTAATATCTTGATAGATCTACACGTTACAAATAGTTTGTCATGCTATTTAACAAGGTCTGAAAAATGTCTCTACGGGAAATAACAGACAGGGTGATGGCCGGGCAGCGGATCGACGGCGAGGACTTCCTGGTCCTTGCCCGCGACTGCGACCTGCACCGCCTCGGGTTCATGGCCAACGCCATCCGCCGGCGGCTGCACCCGCAGCCGGTTGTCACCTATGTCATTGACCGCAACATCAACTACACCGATGTTTGCATCTCGGCCTGTAAGTTCTGCGCCTTTTTCAAGGCGCCCGAAGACGGTGGAGGCTCGGTGCTCTCCAGGGACGAACTGCTGCGCAAGATCCGCGAGACCCAGGAGCTGGGCGGCACCCAGATCCTGCTCCAGGGCGGCCTCCATCCCGACCTGCCGCTGGAGTTCTACGAGGAGATGCTCGGCTTCATGAAGGAGACCGGCATCCACGTGCACGGTTTCTCGCCGCCCGAGATCTGCCACTTTGCCGAGCTGTCCGGGCTCAGCAGCCGCGAGGTGCTGCAGCGTCTCATGGCGGCCGGCCTCGACTCCATGCCCGGCGGCGGGGCCGAGATCCTCAGCGACCGGGTGCGCCGGATGCTCGCACCGCGCAAGTGTTCAGCCGACCGCTGGATCCAGGTCATGGAAGAGGCCCACGAGCTGGGCATGCGGACCACTGCCACCATGATGTTCGGCCACGTGGAGACCATGGAAGAGCGGCTGGAGCACCTGCAGCGGCTGCGCGACCTGCAGGACCGCACCGGCGGTTTCACCGCCTTCATCCCCTGGCCCTTCCAGCCCGACAACACCGCCCTGGCCGATGCGGTGGAGATCGAGAAGACCACCGGCTTCGGCTACCTGCGCATGCTGGCGCTCAGCCGCATCTTTCTCGACAATTTCGATAATATCCAGGCCTCCTGGGTGACCCAGGGGCCGAAGATCGCCCAGGTCTCCCTCTTCTTCGGGGCCAATGATTTCGGGTCCACCATGATCGAGGAGAACGTGGTCGCCGCGGCCGGGGTCCATTTCCGCCTCTCCGAGCAGGAGATCCAGCGCCTGGTCACGGACGCCGGCTTCGAGCCCAGGCAGCGGCGCATGGACTACACCCTGCTCTGAACCGGCAGATTTTTTTTATTTTCTTTTCTCGTGGACGCCACCGTCACCATCCACCGGGCCCCGTGGATCATTCCCGTCACCCGGCCGGTTCTCGCCGATGGCGGCATTGCCGTGCGCCAGGGCCGCATCGTGGCGATGGGACCGTTTGCCGATCTCCGGGCCGGTTTTTCCGGCCGCCCGGTTGTTGACCACGAGCAACAGGTCCTCCTGCCGGGCCTGGTCAATGCTCACGCCCACCTCGAGCTTTCCCACCTCTCCCATCTCAACCAGACCAGGCCCGCCGGTTTCACCACCTGGGTCGAGGCCCTGCTTGCCGCCCGCATGGCCGACGGTCGCAGCGACGAAGAGATCCTGGCCGCGGCCGCCGACACCCTGGCCCGGATGCACGCAGACGGCGTCATCGCGGTGGCCGATATCGGCAACACCCCGGTGGCCCGCGGCCTGCAGGAGACCTTCCCGGGCGTGCTCCTCCACTTTACCGAGTACCTGGGCCATGGCAGGGCAGGGCTGCCGGCCCACCTGGACCGGCTGGCCAGGGAAGAGAGTCGCACCTGCTGTACAGCGCACGCACCCTATTCCGTGCACGCGGTGCTGCTGCAGGAGTTGAAGAAGCGGGCCCGTCGGCTGGGCCACATCTTTCCCATTCACGTGGCCGAGACCGCGGCCGAGGTGGAGATGGTCAGCACCGGCCGGGGCGAGCTGCCTGCCTTCCTGCGCCGCCGCGGTTTCTGGGACGGGAGTTTCCGCCCCACCGGAATTGACAACACCGGCTCGGTGCAGTACTTACATGATCTCGGTGTGCTGGACGACAAGACCCTGTGCGTTCACGCGGTCCACGTGAGCGAGGACGAGATCGGCCTGCTGGCCGCGACCGGGGCCGGGGTCTGCCTCTGTCCGGGCAGCAACCGGTTCCTGGCCGTGGGACGCCCGCCCCTGGCCGGGTTCCTGCGCCACGGCCTGCTGCCTGCCCTGGGCACCGACAGCCTGGCCTCCAACCCGGAGCTCTCCCTCTGGCAGGAGATGCGGCTGCTCGCCCGGGCCCACCCGCAGGTGGCCCCGGCGGACATCCTGGCCATGGCCACCCTGGGCGGGGCGCGGGCCCTGCATCTTGATGAGCTTGGCAGCCTGAAAGAGGGCAGGCGGGCCGACATCCTGGCCATTGCCCTGCCCACGCCACCGGCGCATGATGACGAACTGTACGAGTTCCTTGTCACCGCCGGTCGGTCCATACAACCCCGCTGGATCGGAGAGCGCTGAATCATGGTCCGCATCGGCATGGTGAACTACATCAATACCGCGCCCATCTACGAGGTGTGGAAGGAGCGGGTCCGGCAGCCGGACTGGCACGTGATCGAGGCGCCGCCCTCGACCCTGAACCGGATGCTGGCCGCGGACGAGCTTGATCTCGGCTTTGTCTCCTCCTACGAGTACGCGGCCCGGCCGGCCCGGTACCGGATCCTGGCCGATCTCTCCATCAGCGCCACCGGGCCGGTGGGATCGGTCTTTCTCTTCTCCATGGTACCGCCGGCGGAGCTGCAGGGGAGGGTGGTCCTGCTCACCGGCCAGTCCGATACCTCGGTCTGCCTGGTGCGGCTGGTCCTGGAGGAGTTCCTGGGGGTTGCGCCCGCCTATGTCAGGGGCGAGGTCTTTGGCGCCCACGATGGGGCGGAGATAAGCGCTGTCCTGGCCATTGGCGACGAGGCCCTGCGGTTGCGCCAGGAGGATCGGTATCCCTTTTGTCTTGACCTGGGCGAGGCGTGGCACCGCAATACCGGCCTGCCCTTTGTCTTTGCCGTCTGCGCGGTGCGGGAGGAGTTCCTGGCGGCAAACGCCGACGCGGCCCGCGCCGTGGGCACCGCCTTCCTGGAGTGCCGCCGCCAGGGCCTGGACCGGCTGCCCGAGATCTGCGACCGGGTGGCGCGCCGGATTCCCATGGACTGCGAGGCCTGTTCACGGTACCTCAGGGCCATGGAGTATGACCTTGGCGCGGTCAAGCAGCAGGCCCTGGAACGGTTCTTCAGCGCCCTGATCAAGCGGGGCGAGGCCGATCCGGCCGCGTTACCGCTGAAAATTTTCTGATTTTTTTACAATCGCTCACCGACATGCAGCAACCCGAAGAAAAGAAAAAATTTGTCCGGGACAAGTTCGCCTCCATCAGCGGCCGCTACGACCTGCTCAACTCGCTGCTCTCCATGCGGATCGATCGCTACTGGCGCTGGCGGACCACCCGCCTGCTGCGGGAGTTTCCTGCCGGCCCGGTCCTTGATCTCTGCGCCGGCACCCTGCCGCTCTCCCTGGAGCTGGCGCGGCAGGCAAAGAACCGGCAGGTGCTGGCCGTGGACTTCTGCGAGGACATGCTGCGCGCCGGTGTCAGGGCCCTGCCCGACGATGACCGCCGGCAACGGATCTTCCCGGTCTGCGGCGACGGCGAGGAGATCCCGGCCCCGGACAATACCTTCTGGGGCTGCACCGTGGCCTTTGGTGTCCGCAACCTGGCCCGCACCCAGCAGGGACTCAACGAGATGTACCGGGTCCTGCAGCCCACGGGCAAGCTGCTGATTCTCGAGTTCTCGCGGCCCACCAATCCCGTTGTCAAGCCGGTCTACAACTTCTATCTCAACCAGGTGCTGCCGCGTATCGCCGGCCTGATCTCCGGGGACAAGGAGGCCTATGACTACCTGGCCTCCTCCATTGCCGAGTTCTACGAGCCGCGCGAGCTGCTGGCCATGCTGGAGAAGGCGGGTTTTGGCGAGACCCGGCGCCTGCCGCTCACCTTCGGCATCGTCTCCATCTACATCGGGGTCAAGTGAGCGTGGTGGCGGAGAGAGGGACAAAGCGCATCATCCTGGCCATCACCGGCGCCACCGGCATGATCTACGTGACCGCGCTGCTGGAGCTGCTGGCCGGAGAGGATGTGGAGGTCCATGGCATTATATCCGCCGCCGGCCGCCAGGTGCTGCGGCTGGAGGCGGACGCCGAACCCGGGGACCTGGCCGGGGTCTGCTGGTACGGGGTCGATGACTTCACCGCACCCATGGCCTCGGGTTCCAGCCGCTACGATGCCATGATCATCCTGCCCTGCACCATGGGCACCCTGGGGGCCATTGCCGCCGGGGTCAGCAGCAACCTGATCCACCGGGCCGCCGACGTGTCGCTCAAGGAGCGCAGGCCCCTGCTCCTGGCCGTGCGGGAGACGCCGCTTGGCCGGACCCACCTGAAGAACATGCTGGCTGTTCACGATGCCGGCGCCATCATCTGTCCGCCCATGCCGTCCTTCTATACCCGGCCGGCCGACCTGCGGCAGATGGCCACGAATTTCGCCGGCCGCATCTGCGACCAGGTGGGGATCAGGATCGCCGGCCTCAGCCGCTGGCAGGGCATGCCGGGACCGGAAAAAGACTAATATTGTTCACCAAGGAGACCGCAAGTCCCATGTGGAAGAAGATTCAGATCCTGCTTGAGATGATCAAGTTCAAGCACACGGTCTTTGCCATGCCCTTTGCCCTGATCGGCGCCTTTCTCGCCCAGGGCGGGGTGCCGGAGGCACGGGTCTTTTTCTGGGTCGTCCTGGCCATGGTCGGGGCCCGCACCTGCGCCATGGGCTTCAACCGCATCGCGGACCGCCGCTTTGACGCCGCCAACCCGCGCACCGCCGGCAGGGCCCTCCCGGCCGGCCAGGTCTCGCTGGCCGAGTCCTGGGCCATGGTCATCATTGCCGGCCTCGTTTTTTTCCTGGCCTGCGCCATGCTCAATCCCCTGGCGCTCATGATCGCGCCCTTTGCCCTGGGGCTCACCCTGCTCTACTCGCTCACCAAGCGGTTCACCTGGCTCTGCCACGTGGTCCTGGGCGTGGCGCTCGCCTTTTCTCCCCTGGGCGGCTGGGTCGCCGTGGCCGGGACCCTGGCCGGTTTTCCCTGGGTGCTCTCCCTGGGCGTACTCTTCTGGGTGGCCGGATTCGACTGTATCTATGCCTGCCTGGACGCCGATTTTGACCGCCAGGCCGGTCTCTACTCCATGCCGGCCCGGTTCGGCCGCAGGCGGGCCTTCCGCCTGGCCGTGCTGTTCCATGTCCTGGCGTTTGCCCTCTTCACGCTCACCGGTATCCAGGCCGGGCTCAACCTCTGGTATTTCATCGGCATCGCGCTCACCGGCGTGGCCCTGTTCTACCAGCACATCGTGGTCAATCCCAGGGACCTGTCCCGGATCCAGGTCTCCTTCTTTTCCATGAACGGCCTGATCGCCCTGACCCTGTTCATCGCGACCTGGCTGTCGCTGGCCACGGCCTGAGCAATGCGCCTCGTTCTCCTCACCTGGTTGGCGGTTCTCGTGCAGGCCTGCGCGGCCGCGGCGGCAACCGGCCAGGGACCGCCCCTTGAGCGGACGATCCTGCACTCGATCTTTGCCGGCCGCGAGCGCCTCCACTATGCCATCTCCTGGTCCGGCGGTATCCGGATCGGCGACCTGGTCCTGGATGTCATGCCGGCCGATTCGGGCGACGGCTATGCCATCCGGGCCCGGGTGACCGATTACGGCCTGTTCAGGTTCTTCTACCCCGTGGACGACACCTTCACCACCCTGGTCCGCGGCCCGCTGGGGTTGCCCTACCGCTACGAGGTCGTGCAGAAGGAGGGAAGGGGCAAGGTGACCCGGCGCCTGACCCTCTATGACCAGCAGCAACTGGTTGTCCGCTACCGCAAGAACGACCGGCCCTGGAAGATCTTTCATATTGCCGGCCCGGCCTACAACGAGTATTCGTCCTTTTATGCCACCCGCGCCCTGCCGCTGGCCAGCGGCAGGGAGGACATCGTGCCCGCCTTTGTTGACGGCAAGCGGCACGAGGTGGTGGTCAGTGTCCTGGGACGGGAGGAGAAGAAGACCATGTTCGGTACCCTGCCCACCATCAAGGTCCTGCCCAGGATGCACTTCAAGGGACTTTATGACAAGGAGGGGGACACCGTGTTCTGGCTCACCAATGACGTGTGCCGGGTGCCGGTGGAGATCCGCTCCAAGATCCTGGTCGGCTCCCTGGTGGCGGAGCTGGTGGACTATTCGAACGAGCGCTGTGATCCGCGTCTGCCGGCCAGGCAGTACGTGGCCGCGCCGGCCGACCACCGCCGGCCCGCCGTTGTTCCCGACTGACAGGAGAACCTGCACACCATGCGCAACAGGGAACTTGAACTTGCCAACGACTACGTGCTCCACACCGGCTGTTCCCTCTTCCTCACCGGCAGGGCCGGCACCGGCAAGACCACCTTTCTGCACGATCTCGGCAGCAGGACCGCCAAGCGGATGATCATCACCGCACCCACCGGTGTTGCCGCCATCAACGCCGGCGGCGTCACCCTGCACTCCTTTTTCCAGCTTCCCTTTGGCCCCTTCCTGCCCGGCGGGGACAACTATGACCAGCGGCGGCATCGTTTCAGCCGCGACAAGCGCAACATCATCGTGAATCTCGACCTGCTGGTCATTGACGAGATCTCCATGGTGCGGGCCGACATGCTCGACGGCGTGGACGAGGTCCTGCGTCGCTTCCGCCGCAGCGAGCAACCCTTCGGAGGTGTCCAGCTCCTGATGATCGGCGACCTGCACCAGCTGCCGCCCGTGGTCAAGGACGACGAGTGGGAGCTGCTCTCCCGCCACTACGACTCGCCCTATTTCTTCAGCAGCCAGGCCCTGGCCCGGACCGAACTGGTCACCATCGAGCTGCAGCATGTCTACCGCCAGTCAGATAGGAAATTCATCGACCTGCTCAACCGGGTCCGTGACAACCGCATGGACCAGGACACCCTGGCGGCGCTTAACTCCCGCTGCCGGCCGGACGTCAGCGGCCAGGACGAGGGCTACATCACCCTCTGCAGCCACAACCGCAATGCCGATGCCATCAACCGCTCGCGTCTCGCCGAGATCGACCGGCCCCTGCGCCGCTTCAAGGCAAAGGTGGAGGGAGATTTTCCCGAGTACACCTTTCCCACCTCGGCGGTCCTGGAACTGAAGGTCGGGGCCCAGGTCATGTTCGTGCGCAACGATGCTTCCGAGGAGCGGCGCTATTTCAATGGCAGGATCGGCCGGGTGACCGGGATCTCGGGCAAGGTGATCCGGGTCCACTGCCCCGGGGACGAGCATGACATCGAGGTCGAACCGGTGGTCTGGGAGAACATCAAGTACACGGCCGACGAGCAGTCCGGCGAGATCCGGCAGGAGAAGATCGGCGCCTTTCTCCAGTATCCCCTCAAACTGGCCTGGGCCATCACGATCCACAAGAGCCAGGGCCTCACCTTTGACCGGGCCATCATCGATGCCAACCAGGCCTTTGCCCATGGCCAGGTCTACGTGGCGCTCAGCCGCTGCCGGACCTTCGAGGGGCTGATCCTCAGCTCGCCCATCAGCCCGCAGGCCGTGCAGACCGACCAGCGGGTGCTGGGCTTCGTGGAGCAGGCCCGGCAGAATCCGCCCACCCCGGAACACCTCGAGGCCGCGCGGCTGCATTACCAGCGGCAACTGATGCTGGAGTGTTTCGACCTGGGCCGCCTGCGCTACTGGCTGGGGCGGCTGATCGGCACCCTGTTCGGCAATGCCCATGTCCTGCAGATCACGGGGCAGGGTGATATGCAACAACTGCGGCAGCGGTGCGAGGACGAGATCTTCACGGTGAGCGAGAATTTCAGGCGGCAGCTCGGTACGCTGTTCGAGAGCTGCGGCCTGCCCGAGTCGGATCCCGTCCTGGTGGAGCGGGCCAGCAAGGCCTCGGCCTATTTCGAGGAAAAGTTCAAGGAGCTGCCGGTGGCCTTTCTCGAGAACCTGGCCGTGGAGGCGGACAGCAGGGAGTTGAAAAAACGGGTCAGCAGGGCCATGGAGGAGACGGCCAGGGAACTGGCGGTCCGGAGAGCGGGCATAGCGTCCTGCGCAGAGGGTTTTGCCCCGGCCAGGTACCTGCGCGCCATCTCGGCCGCGGCCATGGAGGCGGGTACGACGAGACAGAAAAAGAAGACCACGGTGGAGTACACGGCCGACGACGTGGGCCATCCGGAGCTGTTTGAAGAGCTGCGCCGCTGGCGCGCGGCCAAGGCAGCCGAGGAGGACGTGCCCGCCTACCGGATCCTGCACCAGCGGGTCCTGATCCAGATCGCGGTCCTGCTCCCGGCTACCCTGAGCGACCTGCGCAAGGTGAAGGGGATCGGCAAACGGCTGGCAGAACGCTATGGCGAGGAGCTGGTGGCCATGGTGTCGGCCTACCGGGAAAAGCACGATATCCAGGAGGTCATCCTGCCGCAGCCCTCGGGCGGCGCGAAGAAGCCGGACAGGGAAAAGCCGTGGCCAGGGCACAAGGACACCCGCAGTATCAGCTTTGATCTCCTGCAGCAGGGGCTGTCGATCCCCGATATCGCCAGGAAGCGCGGCCTGGCCGTCTCCACCATAGAGGGGCACATGGTCCGGTTCATCGAACAGGGTGAGCTGGCCATTGACACGGTTCTGGCCCCGGAACGGCGCGAGGTCATTGAAAAAAAGATCCAGGAGATGCCCGACCGCCCCTTTGGCGAGATTAAAAAAAGCCTGGGCGACGAGTACTCCTACGGCGAGATCAAGATGGTCATGGCCCACCTCCGGCACCGGAAAACAGGGGATAAGGAGAGCTGAGCAGTGGGCGCCTGGCGTTTCCCCGCCGCGTACAGTAACAGTTCCACGGCTGGCAACCCGGGAACAGGCAACAAAAAAAGCCGGTGTTCCATGGCGGGAACACCGGCCTGTGCATATGCATTGGTGTCTGTGATCAGCCCATCTGCACCTCGATCTTTCTCGGCTTGGCCGGGGCCGCCTTGGGCAGGACGACCGTGAGCAGGCCATCGGCCATGGAGGCCTTGATCTTGTCCTGGTCAATGGTCTCTGCCACGGTGAAGCGGCGCAGGTAGTTGCCGCTCTCGTATTCCTGCAGCAGGACGCGCTTGCCCTCCATCTCCTCCGGTTTCCTGCTGCCTTCGATGGTGAGCACGTCGTCCTCCAGGGAGACCTCCACGCCGTCACTGGTCACGCCGGGCATCTCGGCGACCACGGTCACCTCTTCCTCTGTCTCGTATATATCCACGGCCGGAACAAAGTACTTCTCCGGCTTGGTGGTCTCGCCGCTGTGCTGCACTTCCTTTTTCTCCTGTACCTGCAGTTCATGTTCGCTCATGATCCACCTCCTCTTTCCCTTACTCCGTGGTGATGCTGATCTGGCGGGGCTTCACCTCTTCCGCCTTGGCAAGGGTGATGGTCAGGATGCCATTGGCCAGCTTTGCCGACATCTTGTCCACGTCCACCTTGGTGGGCAGGGCAATGGCCCGGCTGAAGCTACCGGCCTTGATCTCGCGCCGGTGATAGGAGACCTTGTCGCTGTCCTCCCGTGGCTTCCGCTGTCCCTGCAGGGTCAGGGTGTCACCCTCCAGCGAGATGTCAAGGTCTTCCGCCCGGACTCCGGGCAGTTCGGCCTTGATAATCAGGCTGTCCTTGTCCTCGAAGATATTGAGAGGCGGATAGACCGTGGCCCGGGCCAGGGCCTGCTGCCCCTCGCCGATGAAGGTCCGGGAAAGCTCGTCCAGTCCCTGGCGGATCCGTTCGAATTCAGCCCAGGGGTTCCTGAAATGGGGTCGTTCTGCAAACCGTATGAATGCCATGGTCAAGCCTCCTTTCAGGTCAATGGATGATCAGGGGTTATGGTTCAATATTTCGGGTTTTTTCTACCTGGTGACACCGCTCTGCGGTGTCACACTAAGTCCCCGCTCCGCGGGCAAGGGATGTACACTACCAGGAAAGATGTCCATACAACGTTTCTTGTACGTCCAGCACCCCTCCTGGCAGTTAATCCAGTAAATCCAGTAAAAAACACCAAGATTCCATCGGTTATGATGGATTTCCTTTCTGGGGGAAAAAATAAGTTGCCATGACCGCTTGTCAAGGGGCGACCCGCAAAATCAGTGTATTTTGGACTACCAAGCCGGGAAAAACTGGTGTATATTGCCAGCGGTGCGTTTGTAGTGTTTTTTTACGCCATGCGGAATGTTGTCCGGAAACCGGCCACGGGTTGTGGCCGGATTTTTTTCGCACCTAAATCCTGCAATTGCCAATCCCGAAGGGCGAGAAAATGAAGAAAAAAACCCTTCACCCGGTCGGTGAGTCGAAAAAAACGATTACGTTCGTATAATCCGCTGATACGGCAAAAGAAAATTTTTTTCTTCATTTTCGAAGTGCAGGATTTAGGTCGCATGTCAACCAGCAAGAACAAAAGAGGAAGAAAGAGATGAAGCTTATACTGCTTGGAGCCCCCGGGGCTGGCAAGGGCACGGTCGCCAAACTGCTCACCGCCATTGACGGCTCGGTCCAGATCTCGACCGGCGACATCCTGCGCGGCGCCGTGCAGGCAGGAACCGAGCTGGGCAAGGAGGCCGAGGAATACATGAAGCGGGGCGACCTGGTGCCCGATTCCCTGATCATGGGCATCATGGAAAAACGGCTGCAGGAGCCTGACTGTGAAAAGGGTTTCCTGCTCGACGGCTTTCCCCGCACCATTCCCCAGGCCGAGGAGCTCAAGAAGCTGCTCGAGCGGCTGGGCATTACCCTGGACAAGGCGGTGAACATCGACGTGCCGCGCGAGGTCATCCTCGACCGGCTCTGCACCCGCCGGACCTGCGAGAACCCCGAGTGCCAGGCCATCTATAATGTCAAGTCCAACCCGCCCAAGCAGGAGGGTATCTGTGACAAGTGCGGCGCTAGGGTCGTGCAGCGCGAGGACGAGACCGAGGAGGCCATCAGCCACCGCCTGGCCACCTACAACGAGAAGACCGCGCCCCTGATCGGCTTTTACGAAAAGGAAGGACTGCTGCTCAATGTGGAGGCCGTGAGCAGTGACGCGGTGATCGAGGCGATCAGGAAGGAGCTTGGCCTGTAGGCTGGATCCTGCGCTTGGAGGTGTCATTGCGCAGGCCGGTGAGCGGGAGCCGCCCGGCTCCCGCCCTTCTCCAGGACCAGGGCACCGGCCTGACCGGAACCTGTCTTGCTTGACGCCCCGTTCCGTGTGTATACCGGGCGCGGGGTGGGAGGATTTTGAACGATGAGTTCAGCCGTTGTACGGACGGATTTACCCGAGCTGGAGCTGTTGCACCGCGGCAAGGTGCGCGACATGTACGCCATCCCCGGCCACGACGACAAGCTGCTCATGGTGGCCACGGACCGGATCTCGGCCTATGACGTGGTCATGGACGATCCCATTCCCGGCAAGGGCAGGGTGCTGACCCGGCTCTCGCTCTTCTGGTTCGACCTGCTGGCCGACATTGTGCCCAATCACCTGCTCACCGCGGATGTGGAGGAATACCCGGCCGTCTGCCACCAGTACCGGGACCAGCTCGAGGGCCGGTCCATGCTGGTGCGGCGTACCGAGGTGGTGCCCATCGAGTGCATTGTCCGGGGCTATCTTTCCGGTTCGTTCTGGAAGGCCTACCAGCAGGACACGACGGTCTGCGGCTTTGCCCTGCCGCCCGGCCTGCGGGAGTCGGACCAACTGCCGGAGCCGTTGTTCACCCCGTCCACCAAGGCCGAGCAGGGGCTGCATGACGAGAACATCTCCATGGCCCGCATGGAGGAGCTGGTGGGCAAGGAGCAGGCGCGCAAGATGGCCGATATCAGCCTGGCCCTGTACAGGAAGGCGGCGGAGTATGCCCGCGACAAGGGCATTATCATCGCGGACACCAAGTTCGAGCTGGGCATGGCCGATGGCGAGCTGATCCTCATCGACGAGGTCCTGACCCCGGATTCGTCCCGTTTCTGGCCCCTGGACGAGTACGAGCCGGGCCGCGGCCAGCCCAGTTTTGACAAGCAGTTCCTGCGCGACTACCTTTCCTCCCTGGACTGGAACAAGCAGCCGCCGCCACCGAAGCTGCCCCGCGAGATCCTCGACAAGACCCGGGCCCGCTACGAGGAGGCCCTGCAGAGGATCACCGGGTAGCCGATTCGCATGGTCCGCATCACCGGCTCGCGGTGATGCGGACCCGCTCGCCTCCCATCTCCACCACGTCGCCCGCCACGGTCTTGCGCCGTTTTCTCGTCTCCACCCTGCCGTTGACCAGTACCATGCCCGCCGCGATCATGTGCTTGGCCTCGCCGCCGCTTGCCGCCATGTTCTCGAGCTTCAGGACCTTGTAGAGCTCGATATGGTCGCCCCTGATGGCCAGGGTCCTGCACTGGTCGGTCATTTGCACTGGTCGGTCATGATCCCTGTCCCGGTTTGCCGTTCCGGACCGGAAAAGCTGAGCAGGATGGAGTCGCGCTCCGGGGTGAACCGCCGGTACGAGGTCTCGGACTTGTCGAGCATGATCTTGGCCGCCCGCACCGAGTCGGTGTCCCTGTATTTATCCGAGAGATAGACGATCTCGCGGATACCGGCCTGGATGATGACCTTGGTACACTCGTTGCACGGAAAAAGGGCCACGTAGATCCGGCAGTCCCGCAGGTCACAGGAGATGGAGTTGAGCACCGCGTTGAGCTCGGCGTGACAGACGTAGGGATACTTGGTGTCCAGGTAGTCGCCCTCGCGGGCCCAGGGCAGTTCGTCGTCGGAACAGCCCCAGGGAAAGCCGTTGTAGCCCACGCCCACGATCTTGTTCTGCGAGTTGGCCACGCAGGCGCCCACCTGGGTGTTGGGATCCTTGGAGCGCAGGCCCGAGAGCAGGGCCACGGCCATGAAGTATTCGTCCCAAGAGAGGTAGTCTGTTCTCTTGCCGGTCATATCACCTGTTCCGTTCCCGCTGCATCCGCCGTCTCCGCTCGCGCCAGTCCTCGGTCCTGCCGGTGGCCTTGTCGATGAACCGGCGGATGGCCTGGAAGTAGTGGCTGCCACCCACCGCCATCATCGTGTTGTGGTCGGCGCCGGGGATGATCTGCAGTTCCCTGGTCCGGGCCGGGGAGGCGGCCATGAGCTTCTCGGCCTGCCAGATGGGAATCAGGTGGTCCTGCTGGCCGTGCAGGATAAAGGTCGGACTGGTGACCGTACCGATCTTGGCCGTGTTGTTGAAGGTGTCTTCCTCCTTCACCCCCATGGCGGCCAGGTCGACGCCCAGGGTCCTGGCCAGGGGCAGGGTCTCGGCAAAGCCCGATTCGATGATCAGGCCGCTGATCTCGTCGTCGTGGGCCGCGGCAAGCTCGATGGCGCAGGCGCTGCCCAGGGAGCGGCCCATCAGGAAGAGATCACCCCGGAACCCGTTGTCGGTCAGCCATTTTCTTAATTCCCGGTACAGGACGTGCGCATCGGAGAGCAGGGTGGAGGAGGTCGGTGTGCCACTGCTCCAGCCATAGCCGCGGTAGTCGGTTACCAGGAAGTTGAGACCTGCCTGGCGATAGCTTGGGCCGACATCGTCGTAGTCAGCGACCACCTCGCCGTTGCCGTGGAAAAAGAGGATGACAGGGGCGTCGTGGTCCTGGCCATGCAGGCGGCAGCCGATGCGGACACCGTTGTCCACGTCAACGTCGATGTCCGTGCTCTCCGGCGGCATGGGGGTACGTGCGGTGGTCCGCGGATGAAAGAGGACCTGCAGGATCTCCGGTCGGTCCATGATGGCTGTGGCAGGCATGCTGCTCTCCTTTTGCTGTTCCGGCGGCCTGCAGCCCGCGACAGGCAGCCCTCCGAGGAGAAGGAAGAGCAGGAGCGGGAACACAGGCGCGGTTTGTCGTGGCGTCATGGCTGGTGCAGAAAAAAATTTCGCGTATCATAGCCGAGTTGCGCCTGTTGGTCAATGTCCCGCTCGTCAACGGCGCCCACAGGCGCTCAGATGGTGAAGCCGCTGACGAGCTGCCGGAGTTCATCGGCCAGGCCGCGCAACTGGGCCGCGTTGTCCCGCACCTGGCGCGAATTGTCTGACAGGTCGGAGGCAGACCGGTTCACCCTGGCGATGTCCGAGGCCACCTCGTTGGCAACGGCAGAACTCTGGCCGATGTTTTCGCCCATCTCCACGATCCCCTCCTGGGTCTCGTTGACACTGCGGGCTATCTCCCTGGTGGTGCCGTGCTGCTCCTCCACTGCCGCGGTGATCCGGTAGACGATCTCGCTGGTGCGGCTGATGATGTCGGTGATGTCGGTGATCTGGCGCACGGTCTCGTCGGTGGACTCCTGGATCCGGCTCACCGAGTCCTTGATGTCAATGGAGGCGTTGCTGGTCTGGGAGGCCAGCTCCTTGATCTCGTTGGCCACCACGGCAAAGCCCTTGCCCGCCTCGCCGGCCCTGGCCGCCTCGATGGTCGCGTTGAGGGCCAGCAGGTTGGTCTGTTCGGATATCTCGATGATGGTCTCGGTGACCTTGCCGATCTTCTCCGCCGCATCGCCCAGGTTGTTGACCTTATCCGAGGCCTCCAGGGCCTGTTCCACGGCCCTTTCCGTGATCTGTTTGGCCTCGGAGCCGTTCTTGCTGATCCCCTGGATATTGTTCGTGATCTCCTCCATGGAGCGGGCAATGTTGATCACGCTGTCCGAGGCCTGGTCCACGGTGGTGGCCACGTTGTTCATGTTGGCGCTCATCTCTTCCGCGGCAACGGCCACGGTGTTGGACCGTTCCGCGACCTCGGACACCCGGGAGTCGGTGTCCTCCGCCGTCCGGCTGAGCTGGGCCGAGGAGTCCTGCAGGTTCTCGGCATTTTTGACCAGCCTGGTCACCATCTCCCGAATAGCTGTTGTCATCTTTTCCATGCTGGAGGCAATGAGGGCGATCTCGTCCCTGCCTTTGATCCGGGCGGCCGCTGTCAGGTCACCGGAGCCCACCTTTTCGGCCATGGCGTGCACGGCCTGCAGCCTCCTGCCGACCTGGAAGAGGATGGTGAAAAAGAAGGTGAAGAACAGGGCGAGGGCCAGGCCGGTCACCAGCAGCAGGGTGTGCATCCTGCTGACCGCGCCCCGGATGCCCGCGGAACAGGCCTTGCGGATGGTCCTGACCTCGTTGGTCAGGGCCTTGAAGCCGGCAAAGGCGGGCGAGTCGTCGATCTTGACCACCTTGTCGATCTCGGCCGGGGTACTGCCGCCGGCGTGCATCCTGACCGATGTCCCGATGGCGCGGCTGTACCTGTCGGCCACCTCCTCGATTCTGGCCAGGGCCTGCTGCTCGGCGGATGTCATGGGCAGTTTCCTGTAATCGGCTATGGCCTTTTTCATCAGTTTCTCGTTTTCCCGGAACCGCTCCACGTACTTCTGTGTGCCGCGCAGGACATGGTTCTTGAAATTGTGGATGAAGCCGCCATAGCCGAACTGGGACTTGATCTCTGTCAGCAGTTCCTGTTTCCGCTGGGCATTGTTCTGAAAGTGGTGCCAGACATGGTCAACGGCGGCCACGGAGCGGAACTGCAGGAAGCCGAGAACCGCCAGGAGCAGGATGAGGGCAGCGGAGAGCGAGGAGATTTTCTGTTTAACGGTCATTGCCGAAACTCCTTGTGGCAGAAAAGATTCCACTGATTTTGTAGGGTTATTCTTGAATGCTGGTTCATTGTCTCACAGGAGATTTTTCAGGTCAAAGAAAAAGCAGGGGCAGGAAATGGATTTTGTCTGCCAGGTGCCGGGAGGAATTCGACACCAGGGTCACGCCGTGGTAGAGGGGAGCGGGAGAAGGCAGGGCCCTGGCATGGAGGTTGTTGTGACCATGCCCGGTAACTGGTACAATGGTATTATTATGAACAAGTTCGATCGCATCTACGAACTGCGGACGATCTTTCAGGCCCGCCGCTACCCGGTCTCGCTTGCCGAACTCGCCCGCTCCCTCGAGTGCTCCGAAAGCACGGTCAAGCGGCTCATCGCCAAGCTGCGCCACGAACTGGGCGCCCCCATCCGCTACGATCCGAAACAGAATGGCTACATCCTGGAACAGGAGGATTGCGGCCCCTACGAACTCCCCGGCCTCTGGTTCTCGGTCTCCGAGTTGCAGGCCCTGCTCACCATCCACGAGCTGCTCTCCAACCTGCAGCCGGCACTTCTGCATGCCGAGTTTTCCAGTTTCAGGCAGCGGATCGAATCGCTTCTCAGGGCCAACGGCGTGGCCGCCGATGAGCTGGGCCGCCGTTTCCGCATCATCGGCGTCGGGGTCCGCTCCTGCCGCTCCGACCATTTCCGCGCCGCGGTCACGGCGACCCTGCAGCGCCGCCGCCTTTCCCTGCGCTACCACGGCCGGGAGAAGGACCAGGTGAGCCAGCGTATCGTCTCGCCGCAGCGGCTGGTCTATTACCGGGAAAACTGGTATCTCGATAGCTGGTGCCACCAGCGGCACGACCTGCGCACCCTGGCCCTGGACCGTATCCGCTCCATCCGGCAGCTCGACGAACCCGCCCTTGACATCCCCGACCAGCAGCTCGACGCCTACTACTCTCCCTCTTTTGGCATCTTTGCCGGCCCGCCGAACCAGACCGCCATCCTCCGCTTTACCCCGGAACGTGCCCGCTGGATCGCCGAGGAACGGTGGCACCCTGACCAGCAGGGCACGTTCAACGATGATGGCTCCTACGAACTGGCCCTTCCTTTTTCCGACAGCCGCGAGCTTGTGCTCGATATCCTCCGCTATGGCCCGGACGTGGAGGTCCTTGCCCCGGATTCCCTGCGCCGCGAAATAGTGGCCCGCCTCACCGCGGCCCTGAAAAAATATCAGAAAAAATAGGCAGTGGGTCAGTTTTTGACCCACGGGGTATGGTATCGATGAGACAGAAGCCGGGGTAATACCCCCTGCGCTCCGGTACGACCGCTGGCCGTGCCCGTGGGAAATTCGCCGACATTACAGAGGATTGCCATGGAATATACCGATTTTTTTCAAGACATTACCGGTCACGATCCTTTTCCCTACCAGGCAGAACTTGGCACCGCGCCCTGGCCGGGCCTGGTGGATATCCCCACCGGCCTGGGCAAGACCGCGGCCATCGTGACGGCCTGGCTTTATAAACGCCTTACAGGCGATCCCGAAACACCGCTTCGCCTGCTCTACTGCCTGCCCATGCGGGTCCTGGCCGAGCAGACTGCCGGCAGTATCCATGCCTGGCTTGAGCGGGCCGCTCCCCTGTTCCGGGATGCCGGGGTTGCGATGCCCCGCAGTTTTCTCCTCATGGGCGGGGAAGTCCACCAGGAGTGGGTGGAAAATCCTGAACAGCCCACGATCATCATCGGCACCCAGGACATGCTCCTCTCCCGCGCCCTGATGCGCGGCTATGGCATGAGCCGCTACCAGTGGCCCATGCACTTTGCCCTGGTGCACAACGACGCCTTCTGGGTTTTCGACGAGGTCCAGCTCATGGGCTCCGGCCTGGCCACCACGGCCCAGCTCGAGGCCTTCCGGTGCAGCCTTGGCCTTGCCCGGCAGAGCCGCAGCCTCTGGACGTCCGCGACCCTGAACCCGGACTGGCTGGCCACTGTCGACTTCGGGGAACGGGCCGCAGCGTTGCGCCGCCTCGGCCTGGGCAGGACCGAGCTGGCCAGCCCGGTGGTCGCGCGCCGGCGCTCCGCCCCCAAGCGGCTTGCCCGGGCCGAAACCATGCTGAACGCGGCTAACCGGAAAAAGAAGGCCCGGCAGTATGCCGATTCCCTGGCAGAAGAGGTCCTGGCCCGCCATGTTCCCGGCACCACCTCCCTGGTGATCCTCAACAGCGTGGAAAGGGCCCAGGCCCTGCTTGCCGCCCTTGACCGCACCGGGCCGGCCGCAGAAACCTTTGTGGTCCATTCCCGTTTCAGGCCCGGCGACCGGAGCGTACTCAACGCCAGGCTCTGCGCACCCGTGGCCGCTGGCGGACCGGGCCGGGTCATCGTCGCCACCCAGGCCGTGGAGGCCGGGGTGGACATGAGCAGCCGGGTCCTGTTCACCGAGCTTGCGCCCTGGTCCTCGCTGGTGCAGCGTTTTGGCCGCTGCAACCGCTACGGCGAGGCCGCGGATGGCGCCGATGTCTTCTGGATCGACCTTGAAGAGGGCCAGGACCTGGAATCGCCCTACGATGGCAGCTCCCTTGCCGCTGCCCGGGAGAAACTCTCGCAATGCGTGGGCGTGAGCCCTGCCGAATTGCCCGGCGTCGACGAACCGGCCCGCACCTGGCCCGTGCTACGCAGGCGGGATTTTCTCGAACTCTTTAACACGGATCCGGATCTTTCCGGTTTTGACGTGGATGTGGCGCCCTATATCCGGGATGCGGACGCCATGGATGTTTTCTTTTTCTGGCGCAAACTGGACGGTCCCCCATCGTCGGATATCCGGCCCCGGAAAAATGAACTCTGCCGGGCCTCGCTCACCCAGGCCGAGGCCCTGCTCAAGCGGTTGCGCCGCGGGCAGAAGCACGCCTGTTACCGGGACAGCCTGGACGGGGAGTGGAAGCCGTTTCGGGACCGTCCCCGGCCGGGCCTGGTCCTGCTGCTGGAGGACAGCGCCGGCGGTTATTCGAGCCGGTACGGCCTGCAGCCGGAGAGCCGCGGCCGCGTTGACCTGGTGGAGACGGCAAGCCGGGATACCATGGCCGAGGCCTATGGCGCTGACTGGCGCAGCCGGGTCGCCAATGCCGTTACTTTGGCAGAGCACCTGGACAACACCCTTGCCCGGGCCCGGCGTCTCTGCCGTCGCCTTGGCCTGCAGGGGGAGGAGCAGGAGGCCCTGCTCGCCGCGGCGGCCCGGCACGACGTGGGCAAGGCGCATCCCGTGTTCCAGGCCACCATGTACGACTGCAGCCCCAAGGAGGCAGAGGGGCGGCCGCTCCTGGCCAGGGCGCCCACGGCCCGTGGCCGCCACCGGCGCCGTTATTTCCGGCACGAGCTGGCCTCCATGCTGGCCTGGCTGGAACATGCCCGGCCCGGCCTGCCGGAGGATCTTGTCGCCTTTCTCATTGCCGCCCACCACGGCAAGGTGCGGATGTCCCTGCGGGCCATGCCCGATGAACAGCCTCCACCGGCCGGTTCCGGCCCCCGGTTCGCCAGGGGAATATGGGAAGGAGACGAGCTGCCGCAGGTCCGCCTGCCGGATAACACGGTGTCGCCTCCCACCCGGCTGCGGCTGGATATCATGGAGCTGGGCAGGGGTGGCATGGGGCCATCCTGGGCCGAGCGTACGCAGCGCCTTCTCGAGCAATACGGTCCGTTCAGGCTGGCCTGGCTGGAAACCCTGGTCCGCCTTGCCGACTGGCGGGCCTCTGGAGCGGAACAGGAGGAAGACCATGATGAATGAACATGTCCTGCGCGGCTGCGCGCCCATGCCGCTGGCCCGCTACCTGAAGGCCCTGGGCGTCCAGCGGTTGGTTGCGGAGCAGAAGGACCATGCGGCCACCGGCTGCTGGCGCAATGAACAGTTTATCCTGACCACGGTCCTGACCCGTGAGGACCTGGAAGATTTTTTCCTTGGCCAGTACAGCCCCACCCCCATTGTCGCGCCGTGGAATGGCGGCAGCGGTTTCTATCCCCGCGACAACCAGGCTGCCCTGCAGAAGCTGGAGAAGGCCGAAAGCGAGAGATTTGCCATTTACCGGCAAGTCATCGGTCTCTGCCGACAGCAGGTTGCAGGTCTTGAAGAGAGCCCGAAAAAGGAGGAAAAAGAACATCTGCTGGCGCGGTTGCGGGCACGGCTGCCGGACAGGGCGCTGGAGTGGCTTGACGCAGCGGTGCTGCTTGGCGGGGACAGGGCAAATTATCCTCCCCTGCTCGGCACGGGCGGTAATGACGGCCGATTTGATTTTACCAACAACTTCATGCAGAGGATCGTGGACGTTATCTCGCCGGTCGATGGCCGGCCCGCGGCCTTCTCCGGCTCCTGGCTGCGGGGCGCCCTGGACGGCGGGCCCACGCCCGGGCTCTTGAAGAAGCCGGTCGGCCAGTTTGCGCCGGGCCGGGCCGGCGGCCCCAATGCCACCACCGGTTTCGATGCCGGTTTCATGGTCAATCCCTGGGACTTCATCCTCATGCTCGAGGGCAGTCTTCTCTTTGCAGGCGCTGTCACCCGCCGCCTGGAGAGCAGCGCCGGGTCGGCCCTCAGCTTTCCCTTTACGGTCAGGACCACGGGCAGCGGCAGCGGCAGCGCCGCGCCCGGCGATGAAAGACCAGCCCGGGCCGAGGTATGGATGCCCCTCTGGCACAACAAGGCCACCCTGGACGAGCTGCGTCTCCTGTTTGCCGAAGGCAGGATCACCGTGGGCCGGCGGCCGGCAATGGACGGCCTCGATGCTGCCCGGGCCGTGGGCTGCCTGGGGGTTGACCGGGGTATTGCGGGGTTCCAGCGTTACGGCTTTCTCATGCGCTCCGGCAAGGCCTACCTGGCCACACCCCTGGGCCGTTTCC
>WFUT01000010.1 GCA_015484845.1 Desulfobulbaceae bacterium | reverse complement strand
CTGTACCCATATTTTATTCTTATAATAAGACCACGCCGTGGCTGTCAAGCAGAATAGAGCCGCCTGGCAGCGGCGGGTCTGTCCGGGGCGGGGAAACAGTCGGTAAAGGGGCGGGACAGCGGTCCTGGCCCCTTGGCCGTCCCGGTCGGTGCGCAGGGCTCGCCTGCCGGGGGAGACGAGAGGGAGGCTATCATCGAAACGCGACAGCTCAGGATTTTTGTCACTGTCTACAGGAGCGGCAGCTTCACCCGGGCGGCCGAACAGCTCTCCACCAGCCAGCCGGCCGTGAGTGAGCAGATCCGTTCCCTGGAACGTCGGCTGGGCTGCAGGCTCTTTGACCGCCTCGGCCGGTCCATCAGGCCCACCCGGCAGGCCGAGATCCTCTTCCCCAGGGCCCTGGCAGTGCTCGATGACATCAGGCGGCTGGAACGTGACCTCCTGGTCGAGGCCAACGAGGTCTCCGGCGAGCTGCTCCTGGGGGCCAGCACCATTGCCGGCACCTATATCCTGCCCCGTATTGCCACGGACTTCAGGGCCGAGCATCCGGAGATATCCTTTGAGATCCGGATAGCCGATTCCGGCGAGATCATTGATTCGGTCCTTAACCACGACCTGCTCATCGGCATCGTCGGTACGCGGATCTCCTCTGCCAGGCTGAATTTTTTTCCTTTTATCGAGGACGAACTGGTCCTTGCGGCATCGGCCCGGAGAAAACTGGCACCGACCGTCACGTTGCAGGAGCTTGCGGAGCTGCCCTTTCTTCTCAGGGAACAGGGCTCGGGAACGCGAAAGACCCTGGAGGAATATGGCCTGAAGAATGACTTTGATCTCAGCCGGCTGAATATTGTCGCGGTCCTGGGATCCAATGCCGCGGTCAAGGAGGCCATCAAGGAGGATCTTGGTGTCTCCGTGCTCTCCGGAATTTCCATCCGTGACGAGCTGCGGTGCGGCAGGCTGCAGAAAATTCGCATTCAGGGTGTCTCTCTCAAACGTTCCTTTTATATCAGCACCCTGAAAAAACGTACCCTGCCCAACCACTACACGGTGTTCCTGGAGACCCTTCTCGGCAGGAGAGCGGCAGGAGATGAATAACCGGGAGGATCTGCGACCGGGCGATTTGCCCGGAAAACAGGAGCCGGGGGACGGGCACCAGGTCAGTTTGTGCCTGCGGCGGATGAAGATGGGCCTTTTGATGCCCCTGTCTGCATGCCTTGTCGTGCCCGGTGCGCCGGGAATGTTGGTTCTTCGAAAATGCGCAGAAGCGCCCTGGTGAGGTGTTGCACCGCAGAGCGGTGCAACAAGAGCAGCCTGCCCCCGGGTTCTCTCCCTGCCCCCTGGTGTCACCGCTGCCTCGTGACACCGCGGGGCGGTGCCACGGGCAGGGGGAGAGGCGCGGGAAAAGCTGGGGAGCCCGCCGGTTATTGTCTGGCGCAGATGTTGTCGAGCCAGAACTCCTGCCCACCGATGGTGAGGGTGGTAACAGGACCGTTGAGCGTCAGTGTCCCGGATTTTCCTCCCGGCAGCGAGGTCGTGACCACGTTGACACTGACCCCGGCAATGGACGACGGCGCCCGGGTCAGTTCACCGGCATAAACAGGGCTCGGCTGTCCGTTGACAGCAATATTTTCAAAGCCGCCCATGTCCAGGAACTGAACATCCACCTGTGAGACAGGGAATCCAAGAGCCGAAAAGTCAAACTGCAGGTTGATGTTGTTGGTCCTGATGGTATTCCCGGAACCGAGTTGCCGTGGTGGTGCTTCGATGCGGGCCAGGTTGAATGTTCCGCCGCCGTTGGTCCACCTGAAGTTCCGGACAGACATCCTGATTCCGCTTTCGGTGAATACCACGGCGCCGGGGGGATTGCCGGCTGGTTGACCATACACCGTGCCAACCGCCGGAAGGGGGTCAAAGTCCATGCAGGCGATACCCTGCGGGACTGGCGCGCTTTTCTGGTTGTTGTTTTCGTTCGATTCCTTCACCATGTTCTTGGGGTCAGCGATTACGTTGATCTTGTAGACATTTTTCAGGAAGTGATTGCCAGGGCTGGCAAGAGGAGCAAAATTTGCGTTAAGAACAATGGACTGTCCTTTGGCCAGGCCCGGCACATTATGTTGGACCTGCGGCCTGTCGTGCTGTGATACAGGGCTTTCTTCCGCGTCAAAATAGACCAGGAAATTTCCTGCATCCCTGTTCCCGGTGTTGGCAATCCTGGCGGTTGCCTCCTTGTGCGTGGCATCCCATTGTACGTTCACGGTCTTGACAACCAGGTCCGGTGCGCATCCGATAACGCCGAAAGACAGAAGCACAGCCACGAGGCATGTTGTTTTTTTCACGTTCATTGTCAATCCCTCCTTTTGCTTTCATGGGAACAGGATGGTATCCTGCCGTGGACCGGGGCGAAGTCTCTTCCCGTATTCTTCGCCGGCAATGGCAGCAGAGCCGTCATGGCGGTCTGCCGCTGGACAGGGCGGGAAAACGGCAACCTGAAAGAGTGGCCTTTGCTTGACGTATTATGTTCCGCCGGAGGTAACTGTTTGGTAACAAACGAAGAAAAAAAGGTTTTTTTGTGCCTGAATCCCTGATTATCCGGCCGCCGTCGGAGTGGCGCAGCCTGCTGGTGCGGATTACCCGGGGCTGCAACTGGAACCGGTGCCGGTTCTGCGGCATCTATCCGGCCATGGGCCAGGCCGATTTCTCCATCCGTTCCCTGGCAGAGATTCGTCGTGATATCGACGTGCTGGTCCTGCGCCATCCCCGGGCCGAGACCGCCTTTTTCGGCGATGCCGATCCCCTGGCCGCGGGCATGGAGATCTTCTGCGACGCGGCCAGGTATCTGCGGCAGCGCATGCCGGTGCAGCGGCTGACCTGTTACGGACGTGTTGCCACCCTTCATCGGCTGGGACCGGAAAATATCCACAGGTTGGCGGCGGCCGGGCTGGACCGGATCCATGTCGGGCTCGAGTCCGGAGATGCCGAGATCCTGCGGCGGCAGCGCAAGGGCCAGTCCCCGAAGATGGTGGTGCGGGTTGCCCGCTGGTTGCGGGAGGCGGGTATCGAGCTTTCCTGTTACGTCCTGCTCGGCCTTGGCGGCAGGGACCAGTGGCGGCGCCACATCACCGAAACCGCGCGCCTCATCAACAGGATCGAGCCCGGTTTCGTCCGTGTCCGCCGCCTGTGGCTGCACGGAAATGTGGAAAATGGCTGCCCGCTCTGGCAGGAGGTGCGGGCCGGGGATTTTGTCGAGCAGGACCCCGAGGGGACCGTGCGCGAGCTGGAGCTGCTCCTGGAACAGCTCCGGCCCCTGGAGACCTTCCTTGCCTGTGACCATGCCAACAACTATGTCCAGGTCAGCGGCCTGCTGCGCGAGGAGCGGGACCAGATGCTTGCCGAGGTGCGGGACTTCCTCGCCCTGCCGGAAGAGCGGCGCCAGGCGCAGTATGCGGTCATCGGCTCCAGGATATGAGGGGAGCTGCGGTACCGGGCCTGTCTCAGGCCAGGATATGGGGCGGCGCCTGGAAATCGAAAGGAGCACTGCCGGCGGGCGATGACTCCCTGTATTCCGCGGCGTATCGCTGCTGGAGCAGGTCTTCGGCCCTGGCCACGGCCCGGGCCGGTTCCTGGTCGTCGATCTCCGCCTCCGCCATGGCCGCCCGCGTCCTCCGGCCGATGCGGCCGTCGATATTGCCGATTTCATATCCCAGCCGGACAAGGGAGGCCTGGAGACGGGCCGCGTCCTGGTTGTCGCCAAAGGTATCCACCCTGACCCCGATGGCCAGGATGGCCGAGGCTGCCATGGCCTTGTAGGGGGGCATGTTGTCCCCCTTGCCGGACCGGTAGTATTCGGCCACCAAACGGTGGCTGCCGGGGCAGTCAAAGTGCCATGCCTCGCTCTTTTTCCTGTCCGGTGTGCTGATGATGGGAAAGACACCCCGGCGCTCCGCCATCTTCCAGAACTCTGCCAGCGGTATCTTCAGGTCGCGCAGGGAGAGATCAAAGGCCCTGCCTGCCTCGTGCATGGAACCGCCCGGTGGCGGGCTGTAGGCCTTTTTCTTGCCTGTCTTCCAGTCCAGGTGCGCCTGGAACTGCATGTCATAGCTGCGGAACAGGTCCGAGAGGATCAGGCGTCCCCCGGCCTCGCGCACGTCCCCGGCCAGTGCCAGGATCGTCTCCCGCACATCGGGCGGCGCCTGGGCCATCCTTTTCGGAAGAAGTACCCGTTCGCCATGGACCTTGTAGATGGACAGGATCTCGACCCTGGTCAGTGGTGTATGCATGGTTTCTTTCCTCCTCGGCTTTCCTCTTCTTTTGACCTGTTGGACCTGTTACCAGGGGCAGTTCCCGGCCCCGGCAGTGCCGGCAATCTCCGGTTGCTCCGGACGAAGACCTGCTTCCTTTTCCATGTCCCGCCCTTGCGGGTCGGTTTATTCTTCCCCTGCCGGCAGCCAGTGCAGGTCGTTTTGCCCGATGGCGATGCGCACCGTCGCGCCCGGTTCCGGCCGGAAGGGGAGCTGTTCTGCCTCGCGCCTGGACAGGGTGGTATGAAGCCGCACCGCATCGCCACGGGCCAGCTCCAGCTCCACCTGGCTCTCGGTCCGGCGGATGTCCGTGACCCGGGCCTTTCCCCGCCACCAGTGGCTGCCCTGTTCCGCTGCCGCGCCCAGCTCGATGGCCCAGGACGGGAAGGTGAGCAGGATCTCTCCCTGCCCCGCCCTGGGTGGTGTCGTCATCAGGCCGGGGTCCAGGGGGCCCATCTCCCTGACCATGATGGTGCCATCTGCCGCCACCGTGGCCGGAAGAAAGTTCTTCGTGCCCGTCAGTTCGGCCACGAACCTGGTTGCCGGCCGCCGGGCAACGGCCTGCGGCGTCCCCTCCTGGAGCAGCATGCCGTTCCGCATCACCGTCATCCGGTCGGCCAGGAAAAAGGCCTCGTCCAGGTCGTGGGTGATGTGGAGGATGGTGATCCCGAAGTTCGCGTGGATCCGCTGCAGTTCACGCCGCAGCCGGTCCCGGGTCAGGAGGTCCAGCGCGCTCAGGGGCTCGTCCAGCAGGAGCAGCCGGGGCCGCAGGACCAGGGCCCGGGCCAGGGCTGTCCGCTGGCATTCACCGCCGGAGAGGTTGCCGGGACGCCGGGCAAGGAGGTGGCTGATGCCGAGGAAAGATGCCATCTCCTCCACCTTCTTCCTGATCCTGCTGTCGGCTTCACGCCGCAGGCGCAGGCCAAAGGCGATGTTGTCAAACACCTGCAGGTGGGGAAACAGGGCGTACTGCTGGTAGACGACGCCGAGATCACGGTGTTCCGGCGGGGTCCTGGTCACGTCCCGGCCATTGAGCACGATCTGTCCCTGTCGCGGCGCATACAGGCCGGCGATGGTCTCCAGGAGCACGGTCTTGCCCGTGCCGGTGGGGCCGAGCAGGACCCTGTATTCTCCAGGCCGGACATGGAGCCGGTGGATGCGGAGCCTGAATCTCCCCAGGTGGACACGGATGTTGCCGAGCCGCAGCATGGCTATTCCTCCCGGCCGTTGCGCGCGGCCAGCCAGCGCAGGCCGGCGAACACGAAGAGACAGAGGATGATCAGCAGTACGGCGACCGGGCGGGCATAACGGAGACCGTAGGACTGAAACCGTTCCCAGATGAGGATGGGGGCCACCATGGGGTGGTAGGCCAGGACCACGACAGCGCCGAATTCGGATATGCCCCGCGCCCACATCATGATCGCGCCCGAGAGGATGGCGCGCCGGCAGAGCGGCAGGGAGACCCGGAAAAACGCCTGCCAGGGAGAGGCGCCAAGGGTTCTGGCCACCTTTTCCAGCCTGGGGTCCACGGCCGTAAATCCTTCCCGGGCCGCGTTGACCAGGAAGGGCATGGAGACATAGGCCATGGCCAGGCTGATGCCGGCCTCGGTGCCGACAAAGGTGATGCCCAGGCGCTGGAAGAGGCCGCCCAGGAGGAATTTCCTGCCATAGATCATGAGCAGGGCCACGCCCATGGCGGTGTGGGGGATCATGACCGGCAGGTCCACCATGCCCTGGACAATGCTCTTGCCACGGAACTCGGAACGGGCCAGGAGGTAGGCCAGGGGCACCCCCAGGAGCAGGCCGGCCAGGGTGGCCCAGAGGGCGGCCCGCAGGGTCAGGAAGACAGAGGCGATCACCTCCTGGTCCGCAAGGGTCGAGGCCAGGATGGCCGGCTCCGACTGGACAAGCATGTTGACCAGGGGCACGGTGAGCAGCAGGAGCAGCAGCAGGCCGGCCCCCGTAACGAGAAGACGGAAACTGTTCATCCCCTGTAGCCCTTCACCGGCCAACAAGGGCGGCAAGCGACGGTCCCATCAGTTCCACCTTTCCCGTGGCCCGGGGCGGGACGAGGGGCGGCTGGCCGTTGGCCCGCATGATCTTCTGCCCCTCGGGCCCGATCACGAACTCGACAAAGGCCTCGGCCACCTTCCTGTTGGGGGCATTTTTCAGGACCGTGATGCCGTAGACCATGGGCCTGCCGGTCTTGGTGATGAACCGGCCCGGGCTCCTGCCGGAGATGCGCAGGGATGCCTGGCTGTAATATCTGGCCAGGGCAGCGGATTTCAGGTTGATCTCGTCGGGAAGCACCACGTAGGGCATGTGGTGCTGCTCGCAGATGGAGCGATAGATGAAGAGATAGTCCAGTTCACCGCTCTCCAGCAGGGCTATCAGGTCGGTCTCCTTGGGCCGGATGTTGCGTGGCGGACAGTTCTGTCGCAGCTTCCGGTAGAGCCCGGGGATCCGGTAGTACTTTTCCGCCAGTTGCCAGGTAAACTGGCTGCGGTAGCCGCACGGGTCGGCATTCGGATCGGAATGACCGTACCGGACGCCCTTGCGCAGCAGGATCTCCGGCCAGTTCCGGCCGTTGATTTCGTCGGCAAAGGCCGAGTCGGGCCGGTACATGATGGCCATCTCGTTGGTGGCAAAGGAGATGTTCCAGTCGGCAAACCCGGGGATCAACAGTTGGTCGATCACCGAGGCGTCGGCAGAGGCCATGACGTCGCAGGGCCTGCCGAGATCGGTGATCTTGCGGGCGCTGGTGCGGGAACCCGCTGCCTCCCGGGAGATACGCACACCCGGGTTTGCTGCCATGAAGGCCCTGCTGATCTGCCGGAACGGAATGGACAGCGATCCGGCGTGAAAGATGATCAGCTCGCCCTGCAGTCCGGCCACGGCCGGGGCCAGGGACAGGAGCAGGACCAGGCCGGACAGGGCGCAGACAAGGAATGGTCGCCGTGGTCTTCTGTTGCGCAATCTCATGGATTCTCCGTGCGTTGGTTTTGCATATCCTCCCGCGGAAAGACCATTCGCGAGGAAAGACTGAGGTCATAGCCTGCCAGTTCCGCGGCCAGGGCGTGGAAGGCCGGTTCGTGGAGGAGGCCGAGAAACCGCTGTACGCCCTGCTCAAAAAAGATCTCCCGCCGGACCAGGAGATCGAACCGTTCCCAGCAGAGGGGAAGGAAATCGAGGTCCAGGAGCCCGGCCACGGCCCGGATGCAGGGGGCGGCATCGGCCCTGCCCGCCAGCACCTCGAGGCCCGCGTCCAGGTGGCGGGCAAATTCCCGGTCGTATCCCGTGATGGCCTCGCCGCTGATACCGGCCCTGAGGAGTTCCCTGTCGAACAACAGCCTGGTGCCGGTGCCCACGGGACGGTTGACGATCCTGATACCGGACCGGCCCAGGTCACGGACAGAGGTGATCCCGACCGGATTGCCCCGGGCGAGGAGGATGCCCTGCTCGCGCCGGCAGAAGTTCACCACCGCGGGCAGCTGGCCCAGCTCCTGCAGGGCAAAGGAAAAGTTGTATTCGCCGTCTTCCTCCTGCAGCAGGTGGCTGGCTGCCATGTGGCACAGGTTGCGGCCCAGGCAGCGCAGGCCGCCCATGCTGCCCAGGTTGCCGAAGACCAGGACATGGTCCGGGTTGCGCCGGTTGAAGAGCGAGATTGTCCGCTCCAGGAGGATATCGTTGCTGCCGCAGAGCACGGTCAGGTCATGGCGCAGGTCGGCGGTGATCCTGGGCCGTGGATAGTTGATGGTCTGGTGGTCCAGCCACCTGTCCACCAGGTGCCGGGGAAATCTCCACTTGCCTGTCACCTTGGTGGCCGGCAGCCCCTTTTCGGCGATCAGGGTGTAGACCATCTTTTCGTTGATATTGAGGTAGCGCGCCACCTCGCGGGTCGTCATCAGCTGGTCCTGTTGCATCCGGTGCTCCTGGTTTCGCCCGGCGGCTCTCACCGTACTCTCCCGCCATTCGGCCGGCGGACAGCACCACGGATGATACTGGCCGGGTCGTTTTCTGTCAATCCGATTCACTTGTTGTTGATTCTGTTCGCCAGAATAACCGAGAATAACTTATACTGACAACACAGGCGTTCTCTGGCATGTCAAGATCTCTGCAGTACCATGGATGTCGCAGGCCACATCAACGTGACACCGCGGAGCGGCCTCACGAGGTTGGGGATGACGCCCGGGGTGCGAGGGAGAACCCGGAGGCGGGCTGCTCTTGTTGCACCGCTCTGCGGTGCAACACCGCACCAGGCGCTCTGCGCCATTATCCAATAAACCGGCATGGCCGGGGTTTCCAGGTCGGCGCCCCTCGCACTGCAGACAGGCATTTTCGGAGAAAATAACAATTGCCCCTTAACAAGGGGAAGCAGGGTGGTTAATATGTGGAGGTAAAAGGGAAAAATCAGGAAACCCGTACAAGGAGGTGGAATATGGCATGGAGAAAGCTTGAAAAGTCGGAGGCAGAGGCCTATTGTGATAACCTGTCCAAGGCGCTGCGGGAGAACCAGGCCGAGATCGAGGTCATGGCCGTTGGCACCATGGACCGTAAGGAGACCGCCTGGATCAGGATCCACGGCCTCACCTACAACCCGGACGAGGATATTCTCTACATCTACTGTGAGAACCTGGATCACCAGATCAAGAAACCCCGCGAGATCAATCTCTATGAAACCGACAAGGGCCTGGAGAAGATCGAGGTTGTCGCCTCCGACGGATATACGCACCTGCTACGCTTCAAGGAACCTGTCCGGCTTTGAGCCCCCGTCCCGGCCGGCCCGGGGCCGGCCGTTTCTTTCTGGCCCTGCCTTTCCCGTCCCGGTGGCGGGAAAGGCCATGTGACCGGTCAACCATGATCTTCTCTCCCCAGTACACCCTGTACGCCAAGGCCGTGGTCGGCCTGCTTTCCATCGTCAATCCCATGGGCGCCATCCCGGTCTTCCTCTCCCTGTGCGGGGAGCGCAGCCCGGCGGAACGAAGGCGCATCGCCCGCCGGGCCGCGCTGGCCGTCTGCCTGATCCTGGTCATCTCCGCCTGGACCGGCGAGGCCCTGCTCAGGTTTTTCGGCATCGGCCTGCCCGCCTTCCGGGCCGGCGGCGGCCTGCTGATCCTGCTGATGGCGATTGCCATGATGCATGCCCGTCTCAGCCCGTCCCGCCAGAACCAGCGGGAGGCCGAGGAGGCGGACAGCAGGGAGGATATCGCTGTCGTGCCCCTGGCCATCCCCCTCATGGCCGGTCCGGGCGCCATCAGCATGGTCATCGTTGACACGCACCAGGCCGTGGGCCTGGGCAACCGGCTGTTTCTGACCGGTGCCATCGTGGTCGTGGCCCTGGTTGTCTGGCTGGTCCTCCATCTTGCCGAGCCCATCGGCGCCAGGCTCGGTATCACTGGTCTCAATATCGCCACCCGGGTCATGGGGCTGCTCCTTGCCGCCATCGGTATCCAGATGATGGCCGGTGGACTGGTCAGCCTCTTTCCGGGGTTGGGGTAGATTTCATGCGCTGGCCGGCATTATCTGCAGCAGGACGTGTCTCGCGGCCCGACAGGGAGATGGGGCGCGGCCCGGCATGGTCGTGCCTGCTGCCTGTTCTCCTGCTGCTGCTTTTTCGGCCCGGGATGGGCTGGTGTGCAACCGCCGCGGCGGGCGGCAGGGCTGCTGATCCGATCAGGGTGGTACGGCAGGTGGTGCGGGCCGAGGCCGCGTCCCTGAAGAAACTCCAGGCCGAGGTGGCGGAGGAACAGAAGAAACTGGAGTCCAGGCTGGCCCGGCTGCGCGAGGAGACGGTCTCCGACACCATGCTGGAGGAGACCAGGCTGGCCATGGAATCGGCCAGGCTCAAGGTCCATTCCGTGGAGCTCGACCTGACCAACGAAGAGCAAAAGATCCAGGATCTCCAGGACAGGATAAAGAAGCTCGGCGCGCAGGGCGCCAAGGCCGGCACTGCCGGCAAGAATCCGCCCCAGGCCCAGACCCAGGCCGCAACCGAGAAGAAACTGCAGGAACTCGGCGCCCTCCTGGCGGTGGAGCAGCAGCGGCTGGCCCAGCTCCAGGAGCGTAAGAGCCTGCTCAAGACCAGGCTCGAGCTGGCCACCTCCTGGTGGCAGAACGTGCAGGCGGTCTATCAGCAGCAGCAGAAGAAGCGGCACCGTGAATCCCTGGAGGAGCTGCAGCACCGCCTGCAGAGAGAGGAACAGGATGTCCAGGAGGAGACGGCCCGCCTGCGCAGGCAACTGGCGGCCCTCACCGGGGCCGACAATAAAACCGCTGTCCGGCGGGACCTGATCCACTGGCGCATCGAGGCAGAGGAGGAGTCGCTCAACGTCCTGCGGACCCGGCTCAGGATACAGGAGATCTGGAACCGGCTCGATGCCATGAACCTGGCCACGGTGACGGGGCTGGCCGCGGAGACGCTCAAGAGCTACCAGCAGACGCTGCAGCAGATCAACGACGAGCTGCAGCAGCTCCAGACCCTGACCAGCGGCAAGCTGGCGCTCTTCAGCCAGCAGTGGTCCCTGCTCCAGAAACAGTATGCGCTCAAAGAGGTGCCGGCCAGGATCTTTGCCCAGGAGAAAAAGATCCTCCAGGGGATCATCGACAGCCTCAACCAGCAGCTTGACAATCTCCAGGCCCTGGAGACCAGGGTCAGCCAGGCACTGGAAAGCGTCCGCAACGCCTATGCCGCCAATGTCAAGCAGAGCCTGACCGCCCGCCAGATCCTGCCCCGCGACCTGTCGGCCTGGAAGGCGCTGGCCCTGGAACTGGTCACCCTGCCCAGGTCCTTTGTCGCCATAGCCGGGCGTATCGCCGGCCAGATGGCCTCGGGTTGGGCCACCTCTGACACCGGCCGCCGCCTGATCTTCTTTGGTGGCCTCCTGGCCCTGCTTCTGCTCAGCCTGGGCCTGGGCCGCCTGCCGTCCCCGCCCACGGGCCAGGCGGCGCAGGATCTTCGGTTCACGGTCCGGGCCAGGGCCATCTTCGTGGCCCTGCTGCGGGGCTGTCGGCCGGTGGTCCTCCTGGGCGGCTCCCTGCTGCTCTTTGGCCTGCTCACCGGCATTGACCCGGTCTCCTTCCACGTCCTGGTCCTCCTGGTCAGTATCTGGTTTGTCCTCCAGCTCGTGATCAAGCTCAGTTACTGGGTCTTTGTCTCGCCCATGGTGGCGCCGGAGCACCGCCAGGCCCGTCTCCATTACACCATTGTCCTGGTCGCCTCGGTCAGCGCCCTGTTCACGCTCCTGGTGGGCCTGGGAAATATTGGCCTGCTTTCGACCCGGCTGCGCGACGTGATCGACCGGGCCTTCATGCTGCTCCTGCTCCTGGTGGTCTACCTGTTCATGCGGCTGCGGACCCTGCTGGTCTCCCGGATCCACGCCGAGTGGAAGTCGGGTTTCTGGGTCAGGATGGTGGCCCTGGCCAGCCTCTCCATTCCTCTCACCGCCCTGACCGCCGCCGTGGTCGGACTGGCAGGCTACATCAACCTGGCCTGGTTCGTGGCGGCGCAGCTGGCCATCTTCCTGGCCGTGATCATGGCCTGGATGGTGGCCAGTGACCTGGTCAGGGACCTGCTCAGGAACTGGAGACAGCGCCTGGAACAGGGGGGCAGCGGCCGGGATGGCCTGGGGCCACGGCTGCTCGATTCCCTGGAACACATGCTGCAGCTCGTCCTGGTCGCCATCGTTCTCTGGGGCCTGGCACGTCTCTACGGCTGGGGCAGCGGCAACGCGGTGAGCGGGTTCCTGAAGAGCTGGCTGGGCTATCCCCTTTTCCATGTCGGCGGTCAGGCCGTCACCCTGTTCAACGTGGCCGCCACCCTCTTTCTCCTGGTCCTGGTCTTCTATGTCGGCGTCCTGGCCCGGCAGGTGGCCTACTTTCTCTTCTACCGCAACGTCACCGACCGGGGCCTGCGCAACAGCCTCTCCATCTTTACCCAGTACGCGGTCCTCGTGATCGGTGTCCTGATCGCCCTCAACACCATGGGCTTCAACCTGACCAGTCTCACCGTTTTTGCCGGCGCTTTGGGCGTGGGTATCGGTTTCGGGCTGCAGAACATCGCCAACAACCTGATCAGCGGCCTGATCCTGCTTGCCGAGAGACCGGTGCGCATCGAGGACTGGATCGCCATCGGCGACAAGCAGGGAGTGATCACCCGCATCGGCATCCGTTCCCTGACGCTGAGAACCTGGAACAACCAGGAGGTCATCCTGCCCAACGCCCAGCTGATCACCGAGCCGGTGACCAACTGGACGCTTTCCGACCGGCTGATCCGCACCGTCTTCCAGGTGGGGATCCACTACCATGACGATCCCCACCAGGCCCGGGAGGTGCTCCTGGACGCCGTTTCCATGGTGCCCGAGGTCTCCCTGGACCCGGCACCCCGGGTCTACCTGACCGAGTTCGGCAGTTCGTCGGTGAACTTCCGGGTGGAGTTTTTTTCCGAATCCGACGGCCAGGCCGGTCAGCTCTCGGTCAAGTCCCAGGTGATGTTTGCCATCTGGGACGCCCTCAAGGACGCCGATATCGGCATCCCCTTCCCGCAGCAGGACATCTATATCAAGGAACTGCCGTCCGGGCAGGAGTCCGGGCCGTCACCCCTGCCCGATACCACGGCCACTCCACCTGCCGCGCAATCGCCGGGCACCGCAGCCGCTGATAGTTCTTGACAGAATTACCACAGAGTGGATTAATTACACCTAAATCCTGCAATTGGCAATTTGCAGGATTCAGGTTACAGGCACTGTCCCCGTTGCTGTGGCGTATCCGAAAATGGCGCAGAGCGCCTGGTGAGGTGTTGCACCGCCAAGCGGTGCAGCAAGAGCAGAGCATCCCCCGGGTTTCTACCCCGGGACCTCCGGTGCCACCGCAACCTCCTGGCACCGCCCTGCGGTGTCAGGTGAGGGCTGCAGCCCATTTTCATGAGTGACCAAGGTGATGAGCCGAGAACCCACTCCAGCCATGCTGGTTTATCCTGTTGTCGCAGCTTGAGAGATATAAGGGCCTCTGGGCGTCAGGTGTGCTGATGCCCGCAAACAGCAACAAAGGAGAGATGGTATGATGAAGAAAAGGTATCTGTTGGGGACGGCTGCTCTTCTGGCTCTGGGGTTTTTTGGCGTTCAGAATGCGCAGGCAGGGGCAAAGATCACGATCAGCGATGATTCCAACTTTGATCTCGGCTTCAGGCTGCAGACCCTGTACCTGCACAATGACAGCTCACGGACCAGCAACACCAACGAGTTCAAGCTGCGGCGGGCCAGGATCCGCCTCAAGGGTAATGTCACGAAATGGGTCACCGGTTTCCTGCAGACCGACTTCTCCGATGACGATATCAACAGCGGCGGGGACGTACGCCTGATCGACGGCTGGATCATGATCAAGCCGCACAAGCTGTTCAACGTCATCGGCGGCCTGCAGATGGCGGCCGTGACACGGGAGGGAATGACCTCGTCCGGCGGCGCCATGACCATGGACCGGCCGGGCATCAACAACTACATGCTCACCTGGGGCTCCCGGGGACGGGTCGCCTTCAACACCGCCACCCTGGCCGGCACCAGGGACGGGCTTGGCGGCGATGTCATGGTCCGTGACCTGGGCTTCTCCCTGTTCGGCAGCACGTCGTTTACCGATACGGCCCACTTCAAGTACTACCTGGGCGTCTTTGAGGGCCAGGATCCGGCAACCAGGTCCTCGGATTCGGAGCGCTATACCGGCAGGATCCAGTTTAATTTCCTTGATGCCGAAAGCGGTCTGTTCAACCTGTCGACTTACCTGGGCAAGAAAAAGACCATCGCCCTGGGCGCGGGCTATGACACCCAGTCGGACGTTGCCGTTGACAGTCTCACCGGCAAGAAGATCGACTATGCCTTCTACACATTTGATGCCTTTGTCGAGTACCCGGTTGGTCCCGGTTCCGTAACCGCGGAGATGGCCTACAACGATCTCGATCTCGATGACGCCCGGGGCGTGCTGGCGGACGAGAAGACCAGGACCCCCTTTGCCGGAGCGGTTGCGGCGCCGCAGGCCCAGGGCAGTGGCTTCTATGGCCAGATCGGCTATTACATCGACAAGTGGCAGCCATGGCTGATGTATGAGCAGTGGGACAGCGACGGCGCCAATGATGCCGGCGACTGGCATGCCTACCGCATCGGCCTGTCCTATTTCATCAAGGGCCATAACGCCAATGTCAAGGTCGGCTATGAGAAGCTGACCAACGACACCCCCGGCGAGGAGGACGTTGACACCTTTGTCGTTGGTTTCTATGTCACCTACTGATCGGTCCGGTGGCAAAAAACCGGCTCCTTGTGTCCGTCTTCCGTGACCCGGCCGGAACAACCAATCCCGTACGGCCGGGATGTTCCCGGGCCGTGCGGGATGTGCCGGTGCCCCATGCCGGGCGCTGCGGGGCAGAGCCACGCGCCTGCCCGGACACCCCCTTGAAAAGAGAAAAAAAGAGGAACGAATGGTCATGTTGCAACGGATATCCTGTCGCCTGTCCCTGTTCTGTGGTGCTGTCCTGCTCGCGGTGGTCGTTGCGGGCTCTCCCGCCCCCCTTCGTGCCGCGGACAGCAGCAGTAACCCGGAGCTGGGTTTTGTCGAGCTGTATGCCGGCATCCTCCGCTCCGTGGACAATGGCAGGCTGGACCGTTCTGTCGGCAGGCAGGCGCGAGAGCTCAATGCCGGGCTGCAGAAAGAGATCCTCGCCCTTGATGCCCGGATCGGGAAACTGAAGGCCGCCGCCGCCACGGCAGAGGGTTCCCGGCGGGACGAGTTGCTCGACGAGCTCGTCGACCTGGGTGGCAGGCGGGAGAGGGTCTACGCTGCCTACCAGCGGAAACTGGAACGCCTTGTCAGTGGCGGCAAGGATGACGTCGCGTCCCGGGCCCGGCCGGAGGAGGCGGTACAGCAGGCAAAGAAGGAGAAGGACGAGGCCCGGCCGTCCTCGAAGCGCACCATCCTGTTTGAAAATGTGCCAGAAGATATCTCGACCGGACAGTTCGACTGAGACGGGCTGCTGAGCACGGCCCGGCCACGGGGCCTGCACCGCCCGCAGCCTGTCCGGAAAACGGGCAGTAGCCGGATGCCGGGCACCCGTGCGTCCGGCAGGGGGGAGCGATGGACAGGAAGACAGGCGGCTCTGCCGACAACTGTCCAGACAGGACGAGACTGGCTCTGGACCGGACCGTGCTCGCCAACGAGCGGACCTTTGCCGCCTGGATCCGCAGCGGGCTGGCCTGCCTGGTCTCCGGGCTGGGAGTGGCCAGGTTCATGCGCGATACCTGGCCGCTGTGGAGTATCCGTGTCATCGCCGCCATCCTGATTCTTTTTTCCGCCGCCGCCTTTCTGCTCGCCGACTGGCGCTATCATCACCTCCACCTGCGCTTGATCCACGTGGATGTGGACATGGTGCCGCCGGCCCTGGTCCGGCTGCTCAGCCTGATCCTTGCCGCCTGTTCGCTCATCGCGTTGCTGGTGGTATGGGGAGTCGTTGGCTGAGAACGGCCGCCACCCGCCCGGTCCGTGCGCAGGTCCGGGGGGCTACCCGGGCCTGCCGGTCGGGGTTGCCGGCGGTACGGCCGCGTGCGGTCAGTCCAGGCGCAGGTAGCCCCCGGGCAGGAGGCTGGTGGCCAGCATGACCATGTTGATCTGCCGGTGGTCCTGCCAGGTGGCGGCGCTTCTTGATTCGGGCCTGAGCCAGAAGGTCTCGATTTCCCCGGCCAGTGGCCTGTAGGACAGTGCCCTGCGCAGCGGTTCGCGCAGTGGCGCGGTGACGTTGTCGGCCGCTGCTTCCTCCACCATCTGTTCCAGGGGAGAGAGCGCGTGCAGGCCGATGGCCAGGCCCAGTTCGCGGAAGGCGAGACGGTAGTGGGGCGGCAGGCGCAGGGTGCCGCTGCGGACGAAGACCGGCAGGCCGGCCAGGGCCGCCCGCAGGAGCCTGGCCGGGAGATCGGGGTGGGGGAAGAGGCCGCGGCCGGCCATGGAGGCGGCCCTCCAGGCAGCGGTCAGCAGGCCGCCCATGCCCAGGGGATCGTCCGTTTCCCAGGCCAGGCCGTTGCATATCTCCTCCATGGTCGCGATCTCGCCCCCGAGATCCGGCAGGCCGGGGGCCGGGTGGTCGCGGCCGGTCATCACCAGCTCGTGCAGGGTGATCAGGCCGTCCAGGGGATCATGCTGGCCCATGGCAGGGACCAGGGGCCGGCCGAGATCGATGCTCATCTTCCAGTACATGCGCTTGCGCCCGTCCAGGGGCGAGATGTGGACAAAGCGGGCACAGGCGGTGACGGCAAGCTCCATGGCCCAGCGGTTCCAGCTCGGATCACCGGTGGCGCGGGTAAGGGCTGCCAGGGCGTGCATCCACTGGGTCAGGTAATGGAAATACTGACCGTCGCGATCCCACTCCAGCTCCTCGTCCACCGGGTCGTCCGGGCCCCGCTCGGGCAGTTTTTTGCCGATACGCAGGCCGCCCGCAGTGGGGTGGCGCCGGCCCTCCTCCTCGTTGAGGCCGCTGATCCAGCCGGATCGCGGGTCGTCGGGCCGGTGTCGGCCCAGGGTGGTGTGCACCTGCCCGGCCAGGGTCGTGGCCAGGTCCATGAAGCGGGTGTCGCCGGTACGGCGGTGGAGTTCCAGGAAGTTGCAGACCGCAAAGGCATCGGTCCACAGGTAGCGTTCCGGCGCCGGGGCGGCCGGGGAGAGACCCGTCTGCCGGGCAAAGTCCAGCATCAGTTCCCGGACCGTGTCAGTGTGGTCGATGGTTTCCATGGCAGCGGGATGAAGGATGCCGGCGGCAGGGAAAACAGGAAACTCCGCCCCGGCCGGTCCGGTGGCGGAGTCCTGGTTCGTGGTTCGGGGCAGACGACAGGCCGCGGCCGTCCTACCTGTAGGGGTTGAAGGTGAGAACCGGGCAGGGTGCCTTCTTGACCACCTTCTCTGCCGTGCTTCCCATCAGGATCTTTTCCAGCCCCTTGACACCGTGCGTGCCGATGATGATCATGTCGGCCTTTTCCTGTTCCGCGAACTTGATGATCTCCTCGGCCGCGTCACCGACCACCACCTTGCCCGAGACCCCGGCCTTGAGGTGCTTGTAATCCTGTACCAGGTCGGCCATCCTCTGCTCGGATTTCTCCCTCAACTCCTTGGTCATCTCGCCGAAGGACGGGTGGACCAGCAACATGTCATATCCCTGGAAGTCATTGACAACGTGGAAAAAAGTCACGTGGGCCCCCAGCTTGTCCGCCACTGAGGTTGCATAGTCGACCACCTTGTCCATGATGCTTGTGAAGTCGACCGGAACGACAACCTTCTTGATCTCTACCATTCTCCTTTCCTCCTGTTGTTTTCAACTGTGTAATGGTGTCGCCAAAAGGCCGGGCCACGGAGAGCGGCAGCCATGGACGCGGTTCGGCTGCTGCAGGGAGACCGCCCCCTGATTGGCGAACTTCTGTGCCAGGCCTGACCAGGGAAGAATCAATCTTTCCTCGTGTTGTGAAAGACCCGGATCCTGCAGTCGGCGGGTGCGCCGGAGACGCGGGGCATCGGGGCCGCAGCGGTGCAGGATTCAGGTAAGACTATTGCCATTGGGCGGTGACTTGTCAATGCCATTCAGCCGCCGCTCTTCAGCCGCCGCCACAGGGGCAGGCCGGCCATGAGCGAGAAGACCGGCGCACCGGCGATGAGGTACCAGTAAAAGGTGACAAAGCGCCAGATCAGGACAGCGGCGGCCGCGGTGGCCGGATCAAGAGAGGTGGCCAGGAGCAGGGAACCGCTGAACTCGGCACCGCCGCTGCCACCGGGCAGCAGGGTGAGGTGGCCGGCGGTCAGGGAAAACATCTGCACCAGCAGGGCGTAGCTCCAGGAGATGGTGGCGCCCAGTCCCCGGATGGCCAGGTAGAGGACCGAGTAGCGCAGCAGCCAGTGGCCCGTGCAGAGCAGGTAGATGGCCAGCAGGCGCGAGGGCCGGAAAGAGCGTACCATCTGCAGGTTGCGCCTGAACTCGAGGATGCCGCGAGCCACGCGCCTCCGGCTTTTCGGGCTGAGACGGAGAAAGCGCAGGATCCTGACACTGACCAGGAGTACCAGCCGGTACCGCTTGACCAGGAGGATACTTGTCGCCAGGCCGAGGGTCAGGATGCAACCCAGGGTGAGAATCTCCCAGCGAAACGGCAGGTCGGCCGGGATCAGCAGCCAGTAGAGCGAGATGGAGAGCAGGGCGCCCAGGAAGAAGAGCATGTCCATGAACTGGTCAACAGCATACAGCGCCAGGCTGCGCGAGGGCGGTATGCCGTCCTGGCGGAGAAGCCAGGTGTAGGTCACCGGACCGCCGGTGCCGCCGGGGGTGGCACAGATGGCAAACTCGGTGGAGATCAGGATGCCCAGGGCCCGCAGGTGGCGGATGCGGGTGCCGGTACCGCCGGCCAGCAGGCGAAGGCGGCAGGCGTTGAGGTTCCAGCAGACCAGGATCATGCCCAGGAGCAGCAGGAGCCAGCGCGGCTCGAGCCGGGCCAGGACCGGCAGCAGATCAGGGCCGCCCAGGAGAAGCGGGATGCCGAAACTCAGGCCCAGGGAAAGGAAGGCAAGCAGCCAGTACCGTTGTTTCACTGTCCCGCCTCCAGCCACTGGTGTTTGGTCATCGGCCGCCGGTCCCGGAGCAGCTCGGCCATGGTTCGCAGCCAGTAGCCGCGCGCCAGCCGGTGACGCATGTCCACCGGGTGCAGGCCCAGGCGGATCAGGGGCGCGCTGCGGCGGTGCCGGTCCAGGCGAGCGGTGTTCCAGGCCAGGGAGAGGAGGCGGCGCCACCATGTGCCGGAGCTCCAGACCAGGGTCGGTGCGGCCAGGTGCTGGAAAGCGGGCAGGCGGATGAGGCCGCCCGGGTCACTGGTGTAGTCGAGAGGAAGGCTGGAAAGGGCCCGGCGGGCTTCCCTGCCCAGGAGCCAGGCCGGGGCGACAAAACCGTGCACCGGCCAGCCTAACCGGGAGAAGAGCGCCAGGCCGTCTTGCATTCGTTGCAACGCCTCGGCCGCGCCCAGGCGGTAGAATTCGCCCTCGTGGGTGAAGACCCGGCGCATGAAGAGTTCCTCCGGCCGCAGGGGCACGGGACCTGGATCGTCGTGAAACCAGCCGTGCAGGACGATCTCGTCGCCACGGGCCAGCCGGCTCTCCATGCTGCGGAGAAACTCCGGCGCCCGGTCGATCCTGTCACGGCGATGGAAGTCGGGCACCACCAGCAGGGTCAGCGGCAGGCCCAGGCGGTCGGCCTCCTCGACCAGGGGCCGGTACAGGGGCCACTGCGACGGGGCGACGTCGTGGAGAACGACACAGAAGCCGCGGTGAACAGCGGGCTCAGCCATGGTCTGCCTCCCCGGAGTCCGGCCCGCGGCCGGTCAGCTCCCGGTAATGGTCCAGCAGCCGGGAGAAGACCTGTGCCCAGGTATAGTTGGCGGTCACGTGCTGCCTGGCCCGGCGTCCCATGGCCGTGTAGTCGTCGGCAAAGAGTTTTTTCACCGTGTCGGCCAGGGAGGCCGCGGAATTGGGCTCGGCCAGCAGGCCTGTTCCCGGGACCACCAGTTCGGCCACGGCGCCGGCATTGACCCCCACCACCGGGATGCCGCTGGCCATGGCCTCCAGGACCACCAGGCCGAAGGTCTCGGCGTCGCCGCCGTGGAGGAGGGCGTCGCTGCTGGCCAGGATCCGGGAGAGGCGCAGCGGATCGACAAAACCGTTGGACCTGCTGACGTTGGCCGGCAGGCGGCGGGGCATGTTGGACCCCACCAGGTGGAGGTGAAAGCCCGGTCCCAGTTCGGTCATGACCCTGAGCAGCAGGGGGATGTGCTTTTCGCGGGAGCCGCGGCCGGCAAAGACCAGCAGCCGGACGTGGTGCTCGATGCCGAGCCGGCGGCGCAGGGCCTGGTCCCGCCGGTCGGGGTGGAAGAGGGAGCTGTCCACGCCCAGCGGCTGAACATGCACCCTGTCCGCGGGGATGCCCAGGTGCCGCAGCTTGTCGGCCATGACCCGGGACGGGGCCAGCACGCGGTCAAAACGGGAATAGAGGCGCAGGAGGTAGCGATCGAGCCAGCGGTTGCTCCAGTGGCCGGCACGGGCGGTCACCAGCCGCTGCAGGTCGGAGTGGTAGAATCCCACCACCGGCACGCCCAGCCTCTGGCCGGCCTCGAGCGCGGCCCACGGCAGGACATAGGGATCCTCGGCCTCGATGAGATCGGGCCCGAGCATGACCAGCTTTTCGGTCCAGGCCCTGCGGCGCACGGGAAACCGGTAGCCCTTGCCAAAAGGCAGGCGTGGCGCCGGCAGGGTGAAGATATTGAATTTCACGCCCTCGTCGGAGCCTGGCACGAGCAGGCTGTGGCGGACGTCCTGCCGCTCTGCCAGCCAGCGCTGCTTGGCCTCCAGGTAGGTACGGACCCCTCCACACGAGTTGGTCCAGAATATCGTTATATCAGCTAGATGCATTGATCTGCGGTTCTGTGTTCATGCCCGGGCCAGGGGATGATGGCACTCTGTGGGGCGCCGGGCCCTCTGTGAAATGTACAGCAAGCCATAAATGAGCGCTGTTTGCAAGTCGTGATTCCGGACCTGGAAAAAAAGATGGTGCTTGACCGGGGAACAAGGCTATTATAGCGAGCAGTTGTGCCAGGGGATGCCGGAGCACCACCCCCTTGCCCCGGCGCCTGCCGGCCGCCGCAACCGGAACCGTGTGGAGTCTTGATGAATTTCCTGTCCATTAACAGAAAGCAGTTCACCATTTCCGTGCGCAACTGGATCAGGTACCGGCGGGTTCTCCTGCTTGCCCTGCCGGTGGGTATCATCGCCGGTCTTGGTTCGGTTGTCTTCTACACCTCGCTCGATGCTGCCTCGTCCTTTTTCCTCGATCACCTGGCCGGCTACCGGCCGCCCGGCCCGGGTGGGGAACATTCCCTGTTCGCGCCGTCCACCACCGCCTTCGTGCCCTGGATGCTGCTGCTGGTGCCCACCCTGGGAGGGATCATCTCCGGCTGGCTGGTCTTCACCTTTGCCCCGGAGGCCGAGGGGCATGGTACCGATGCCGCCCTGGAGGCCTACCATTTCAAGCATGCCCGCATGCGGGGCCGGGTGCCGCTGATCAAGATCGTCTCCTCTGCCCTGACCATCGGCTCGGGCGGTTCGGGCGGCCGCGAGGGACCCATCGCCCAGGTCGGCGCCGCCTTTGGCTCGCTGTTCGCGCATCGCCTCGGCCTGAACGTCCAGGAGCGCCGCATCCTGATGATGTCGGGCATGAGCGCCGGTATCGGCTCCATCTTCCATGCGCCGCTGGCCGGGGCCATATTTGCCGCCGAGATCCTGTACCGGGACATCGACATGGAGTATGAACTGCTGGTGCCCTCGGCCATCACCTCGGTGATCGCCTACTGCGTCTTCTCGCTCTTCTTCGGTTTCCAGACCCTGTTCATCACCCCGCACTTTGTCTTTTCCAGCGCCATGGAGCTGGTGCCGTACACCCTGCTCGCCATCGTGGTGGCGATCGCCGCCGGCCTCTATGCCCGCTGTTTTTACGGCATCCGCGACCTGTTCCTGAAACTGCCGGTCAGGCCCCATTACAAGCCGGCCATCGGCGGCTTTCTCACCGGGGTCATCGGCTTTTTTCTGCCCGGTGCCATCTATACCGGCTACGGAATCCTGCAGCAGGCCCTGAACGGGCAGCTTTCCATGCAGATCCTGCTGGCCATTGCCGTGGCCAAGATATTCACCACCGCCTTCAGCATCGCCTCCGGCGGCTCCGGCGGTGTCTTCGGGCCCTCGGTGGTGATCGGCGGTGCCCTGGGCGGCAGCGTGGGACTCGCCCTGCAGCATGTCTGGCCCGGCCTGGTCCACGATGCCCCGGCCTACGTGGTGGTGGGGATGGCCGGGTTCTTCGCCTCTGCCGCCTCCACCCCCTTTTCCACGGTGATCATGGTCAGCGAGATGACGGGCAGTTACGAGCTGCTGCTGCCCGCGGTCTGGGTCTCCACCATCGCCTTTCTCCTGCGTGGCCGCATAGGACTCTACGAGAAACAGATTCCCACCCGTTTCGATACCCCCATCCACCTGGGTGATTTTTTTTATGGCGTTCTTTCGCGGTTGACGGTACATGAGACTCTCCAGCAGAGCGATACCCCGCAGCCGGAGCCTGTGCCGCACGAGCTGCCCATGGCCGAGCTGCTGGAACACATGGCCCGTTTCCCGCAGGCCCACTTTCCGGTCATCGATGACGAGGAACGCTACATCGGCGTGATCCACGCGCCGGTGGTCCGCAAGCTCGTCGCCACGCGGGGGATCGTCAAGGGCCTGAAGGCGAGGGATTTTGTCGAGCCCAGGAAGACGGTCTATCCGTGGGAACGGCTGAACCGGGTCCTGGAGCTGATGGCGGAAGATGACGTGGACGAGGTGGTGGTCCTGTCGCCCGAGGAGGGAAAGGACCGGGTCATCGGCATCCTGACCCGCGCCGATATCCTCAGGGCCTATGAAAAGCGTATCTTTATGGAGAATGAGCCGGCACCGGTCAGGGGCACGTCCTGACCACTTGCCTGTTGCCGGGGCCCGCCCGGCCCGGGCCCCTGTTTGAGATGAACCGGAACCGGACACGACGAGGAGAGAGAGCGTGAAGGAAAGCGAGCATGCAGGCTGTCGGGACAGGATATGTACACCGCCGCACCCGGTGAGACGCCGGGAGCCCCTGCCCTGGCAGTCACCCAAGGAGAGCGAGGATGATCCCCAGGCCAGGAGCAGGGTGGAGAAGATCATGCAGAGCCCCGGCTACCGCCAGGCGGACGAGGATGTCGATTTTCTCGGCCGCGACGAGACCCGGGGAATCCGGCTGCAGCTCGATTACCTGAAGCCGGAACTGTTGCTCAGAAAACACGGGGTCCGGCACACCATTGTCGCCTTCGGCAGCACGCGCCTGCGCGAGCCGCGGGCGATCTCCCGCCGCCTGGAGAGGACCAGGGCGGCCCTGGCCGCGGACCCGGGGAACGGGGAACTGCAACGCCGCCTGGCCGTGGAGGAACGCCTTCTCGCCAAGAGCCGCTATTACGATGTGGCCAGGGAGTTCGGGGCCCTGGTCGGCAGGGCGGGAAAGGGACCCGAGGACAACCGGGTCATGCTGGTCACCGGTGGCGGGCCAGGCATCATGGAGGCGGCCAACCGCGGCACGTTCGATGTCCATGCCAAGTCCATCGGGCTCAACATCACCCTGCCCCACGAACAGTATCCCAACCCCTACATCACGCCGGAACTCTGTTTCCGGTTCCATTATTTTGCGATCCGCAAGCTCCACTTTCTCCTGCGCGCCCGTGCCCTGGTCGCCTTTCCCGGCGGCTACGGCACCCTGGACGAGCTGTTCGAGACCCTGACCCTGATCCAGACCCGCAAGATGCATCCCCTGCCCGTGGTCCTGGTGGGCGAGTCGTTCTGGCGCCGGGCCGTGGACGTGGAGTTCCTGGCCGCAGAGGGGGTCATCGACGAGGAGGACCGGGAGCTGTTCTGGTATGCCGAGACAGCGGACGAGATCTGGCAGGGGCTCAACGACTGGTACGAGAAGAGCGGCGAGCCCTTCCTGCCGGGTATCGACTGATGATCCGCCGGCCGGGCAGGTTCAGCTGACGCCGCGGTCGCGGAGAAAGGCGCTGTACTTCTTGTCGGTGCGCATGATGTGTTCCACCAGCCAGTTCTTGAGGAACTCGAGCAGGGAGATATCCAGCGCCGCCCCCTGCCGGAATTCATCCCGGTAGGCGAGGATCCGCTGCACCAGCTTCTCGTGGATCTCCCGGTGCTGCCGGCCCTCGGCGTAGCCGTGCCGGTCAAACAGCTCCTCTTCTGTCCGGAAGTGGACAGCGGCGTAATCGATCAGTTCGTCCAGGATCCGGCCCGAGGTCTGCCGGTCCTGCTGGTTGACCACGGCCTTGTACAGCCGGTTGATCAGCTCGATCAGCCGCTTGTGCTGGCTGTCGATGCTGCCGATGCCCACTGACAGGGCGCTGCTCCAGGCAAAGGGGAGATCACTCTGCCCGGCGCCGACCCCGCTCTCCTCCATGGCCGCCTCCAGTATGGCGGGCGCGATCCTGAAGCGGCCGGTCTCCTTTCCCATCTCTTCGACAATGGTGGTCAGCATCTGGGCGCTTACCTCCACCTTGATGCTGCATTTTCTCGAGTTTTCGGCAAGCTCGCTCACCTCGGCGATGTCGCGCGCGATCTCGCCGGCCACGGCCGAACTCTGGGCCACGTTTTCGTTGACCTCGCGGATGCCCTGGGCCGCCTCGGAGACATTGTCCGCGATCTCGCCGGTCACGCTGCTCTGTTCGTCCACGGCCGTGGCAATGGAAGAGACGATCTTGTCCACGTCGTTGATCACCTGGGATATCTGCCGGATCTCGTCCACCGTGTCATCGGTGGAGCCCTGGATGGAGGTGATCAGGCTCTTGATCTCGCCCGTGGCCTCGGCGGTCTGCTGGGCCAGTTCCTTGATCTCGTTGGCGACAACCGCAAAGCCCTTGCCGGCCTCGCCGGCGCGGGCCGCCTCGATGGTGGCGTTGAGGGCGAGGAGGTTGGTCTGTTCCGAGATCTCGTTGATCACCTCGGTGAACTTGGAGATCTCCCGTGCCGCCTCGCCCAGGGTGTTGACCTTTTCCGAGGAACTCTCGGCATACCTGACCGCCTCGCCGGTGATACGGCTCGCCTTGTCGGTGTTGCCGGCGATGGCGCGCACGGCCGCGGACATCTCCTCCACTGCCGTGGCAACGATATTGACATTGCCGGCAGCCTGTTCGCTGGCCGTGGTCACCGAGTCCATGTTGGTGCTCATCTCCTCTGTGGCCGCGGCCACGGCATTGGCCCGTTCCGCCGACTGGCGGGCATCGCCGGACATCTCCTCGGCCGCCTTTTCCAGGTCGCGGGAGGTGTCGGCCAGGCGGCGGTTCTCGGCCGTGATCTTGCCGATCAGGTGTTGCAGGTTGACCACCATGTCCTGGAGGGCGGCAAGCAGGCTGGCCCGGTCACCGGAACGGTCGATTTCGATGTCCAGGTCGCCCTTGGCGATCCGCCGCGCCATCGCCACCATGGTCGCCGGCTCTCCTCCCAGCAGGCGCAGGACCGAGCGGGCATTGAGGAGCAGGATGACAATGACCATGGCCAGGGCGGCCAGGCTGCCGATGACAAACGAGTGCCGCAGCCGGGAGACCATGGCGGAGTTGCTCTGCTTGATCTGGTCCCGGATGGTCATTGCCGTGGACTGGATGTCCTGGCGCAGCTTGGCGATGATGCCGTTGAGGGCGTTGATCATGTCCGCGGATTTGCGGCCGAGGATGGTCTCGATCTGTTGCTCGTTGCTGTCGATCAGCTTGTCGAACCGCTCCTGCATGGCCGCGGCCCTGGCCCTGGCCCCGGTCATGTCCAGGGCCAGGGCAACGGAGCCCACGGTGTCGCCGTTCGATTCCACCGGCTGGCTGATGACCAGGACATCGGGGTCTTTCCTGGCCCGGTCAATGATGGCGCCGATGTCGGGGCGTCCCGTGGCCGGCAGCAGGGAGCGGAGTTTACTGTTCTTCCGGTCCAGGAACCTGGTCATGGTCCTGCCGGCGCTGTCCCGGTAGAAGACAAAGACCACGTTCGGGTTCTTGTGGGCGGCGCGCACGTAGTGGAGCAGGGTGGCGTAGTCGTGGCTGAGGATCGGGGATTCCGCCATCCTGGCGAGGAGCAGGGCCATGGTCCTGCCGTTCTGGCGGCGCATGGCGCGCAGGTCCTCCTGGACCGACTCGGCCGTCTCGCTGAGGGCCTCGGTGGAGGCCTCGGTGAGGGCCTCCTTGACCGAGTCGGTCATGGAACGGAGCCTTTTCTTCTGCTGCAACGACAGGTCCTCGAGATCGGTTTTGACCAGGTTGGCGATACGGTCAAACCCGTCGCCGATGCGCTGGTTCAGGGCAGAGCTTGAACGGTTCTGCATGATGACGATGAAGGTGACCGCGCAGGCGATGGACAGGGTCATGGCAATGGCGACCGGCGCGATGAGCTGCAGGCGGAAGTTGTTGCGAAGAAAGAGGTTCATGGAAATCCCCGCTTGTGAAAATTGTGGGTTGATAGATCGCTCTCTGTATGGAAAGTGTATCATCTCGGTACCACCATGTGTAGGATCTTTGTGAAAAAAAAGCGGGCCGGGCGCGGCATGCCGGAAAGAGGGTGGGAAATGGGAAACAGTCTGATTGGCAAACAGCAATGGAAACCGTCCCCCAAATGGCCGCCGGCCCCCATGGGAGGCGGGAGCGGGGCGGCCGGGGTCAGTTCAGTTTTCTGCCCTGGCGGTACATTGCCGCGTAGATGGGGGGCAGGTGGTGCCGGGCCAGGCCGGCCACCACCTGCTCGATGTCATAGGGGGTCCGGTGGTGATGGACCTCGATCCCGTCCGGATGGAGCAGGAGGACCGCGAACGAGGCGTCGGGATTGCCGTCGAACATGCGGCCGACAGAACCGGGGTTGATGAAGTGGACGCCGTCCACCAGCCGGTGGTAGGGTGTATGGGAATGGCCGCAGATGATGATCCGGCGGTCGGTCTGTGCGGCCAGCTCCCGGAAGCGCGCCTCGGGTGTGTCGGCAAACAGGAATTCGTCGGCATGCTCGGGGCTGCCGTGGTAGAGACCGACGGGAAAGCCGGCCAGGACAAGTTTTTTCTTTTTTTTCAGTTGCCCCAGGTACTCCCGCCCTGCCGGGGACAGCCGGCGGGCCGTATCCTCGTACATGATCCGTTTTTCCGGCTTGCGCGGTTTCTTGAAGGTCTTGCCCTTGAGAAGTTTCAGGACCTTGCGGTCGGTGTTGCCGAGGATGGATACGGCACCGTGATCGCGCAGCCAGGCCAGGGTCTGGTCGGCAAAAGGGGCATAGACCGTGCAGTCGCCGCAGTTGAGGACCTTGGTGCAGGCCGCGGCCGCCGGATGCGCCGCCACGGCGGCAAGGGCCGGGAAGTTGCCGTGGATGTCGCTGATGAGCAGGATCTGCATGGGAGCCGGCTCCTGCGCTCCGCCCCCGGGGGCCGACACTTTCGGGGTTTTGGTGGGAGGCGTGTCCATGTCAGAGCAGGGGGCCCACCAGCAGGGCGCAGTTTTCCAGGAACCGCTGCCCGGCCGAGCGGTCGCTCAGCTCGGTCCGCCTGATCTGCCGGGCCTGCCGCAGGTAGCCGCGCTGGACATCGCAGAGGCGGACAGTGAATTCCTTGTCATAGACAAAGAGGGTCATCTCGAAGTTGAGCCAGAAGCTGCGCATGTCCAGGTTCACGGAGCCGATCAGGCAGAAGTCGCGGTCCACGGTGATGGTCTTGGCATGGAGCAGGCCGCCGGAAAAGGCCATGATCTTCACCCCGGCCTCGATGAGCTGGTCAAAGTGGGCCCGGCTCGCGTACTGGACCAGGCGGGAATCATTTTTTGCCGGCAGGATGATGATCACCTCGACGCCGCGCTGGGCCGCGGACTTGAGCGCGGCCAGGATGGCGTTGTCCGGCACGAAGTAGGGCGTGGTCAGGACCAGCTCCTCGCGGGCGGCATAGATGGTGGTCAGCAGCAGGTTATGGATCGTGTCCTCGCCATAGCCCGGCCCCGAGGGCACCAGCTGGACCAGGGCCCTGCCGCCGGGCGGAACCGGGTGAATGTCCGAGGACTCGGTCAGTTCCTGCATGCTCTTTCTGCTCTCCAGCAGCCAGTCGTAGATGAAGGAGGCGGTCATGATCTCCACCACCGGGCCCTCGACCCGGACCATGGTGTCGATCCACTGGCCCACGCCCTGGTCCTGCTTGAAATAGCGGGGATCGACCAGGTTCTGGGAGCCGCTGTAGCCGATCCTGCCGTCGATGGTGACGATCTTGCGGTGATTGCGCAGGTCGATGCGGACGAACAGGGCCCGGATCAGGCCGGCCGGCAGGGCCTCGATGATCTTTATCCCGTGTCGGCGCATCCGTTGGCAGGTGGGGCTGAAAAAAAAGTCTTTGCTGCCGATGGAGTCGAGCAGGACCCGGCAGGTGACCCCCCGCCTGCGGGCCCGGATGAGGGCCTCGACGACCTGGTCGGCCATGCCGCCCTCGTTCCAGATATAGAACTCCAGGAAACAGCTCGACCTGGCGTTGTCGATGTCCGCGATCAGGCTTCGGAAGAAGTCCGCCGGGCTGGTGATGAGATCGAGCCTGTTGCCGGGCATGGTGGGGATGCCGATGATGGTGTCGATCTGGCGGTGCAGGGGTTGGCACTCCGGGTTGACCCCTTCCCATTCCACCCGGGTTCGCCGGCGCAGGGAATCTGCCCAGCGGGTGATGATCTCGAGGTCGGCGGCGGCCCGGGCCGCCCTGTGCTCGCCCAGCCTGTTTTCTCCGAACAGGAGATAGATGAAGGCGCCGACAAAGGGCAGTAGCAGGATGACGACCAGCCACGCCAGGGTGACGCTCGCCGCCCGCTTGCGCATGATCACCCTGATGGAGAGCCCGATGCGGATCGTGAGATCCGCGATCAGGATCATGCCGGTGGGTATCCAGTAGTATGATTCCATGGGTTTCGTGGTCAGGCCGCCTGGGGCCGTGCGGTGGGCCCGGGGTCCTGCTCCGCGGGGACGCGTCCCGGCCGGCATCCGGCGGTGCGGCGAGCCATTTGTGGTACGGACCGCGGAGCAGGCATGTGGTCCATGATCAGTCGTCCCGGTATCCGGTTGTACGCCACCGGCCGGGGTGATCACATTCGCATATTTTCCGATTCCAGGTCAAGAAAAATGGTGTTCTGCCCGCTTTCCCGCACGATATGCGCAATGATATTTTGTTTTTTCCCTCTTTTCTGGTAGACTGGCTGCCGATGTCCGGGAAACCGGTCCCAGCGGCCCTGCGGGCGGCCGGCCGGGATGGTTGCCGCGGGCAGCTTCGCAGTCACTTGCGGACCCGGTGCGGCCTGCTGGTACGCACCGGGGCCGTCTTCGTTCGGGGATGGACGCCATGAGAGTCAAGGGTTTTTCCGCCGCCGCCGTCCAGGCCGGCATTCGCTACAGGGACAGGCTGGACCTGGGCCTTATCTATTCCGATGTTCCGGCCGTTGCCGCCGGCGCCTTTACCACCAACCTGGTCAAGGCGGCGCCGGTCCTCCTGGACATGGAACGTCTGCGCCAGGGCCGGGCCCAGGCCGTGCTGGTCAATGCCGGCAACGCCAATGCCTGCACCGGCGAGCGCGGCATGGAGGTCGCTGTCGCCACCGCCGCCATGGCGGCCCGGCAGCTGGGCATAGACGAGGAGCTGGTCCAGGTCGCCTCCACCGGTGTCATCGGCGAGCAGATGGCGACCGAGCCCTTTGCCCGCGCCATGCCGGAACTGGCCGGTGCGCTCTCCGCCGACGGCTTCGACGACCTGGCCCGCGCCATGATGACCACCGATACCAGGCCCAAGACGGCCACGGCAACGGTTTTCCTGGACGGGGTCGAGGTCTCGGTTCTCGGCGTGGCCAAGGGCTCGGGCATGATCATGCCCGACATGGCCACCATGCTCTGTTTCGTGGTCACCGACGCCCAGATCGTCTTCCCGGTCCTCAGGCAGATCGTCAAGAGCGGCGTGGACCGGTCCTTCAACCGGATCACCGTGGATGGCGACACCTCCACCAATGATACCGTCCTGGTCATGGCCAACGGCGCGGCCGGCAACCCCTGGATCGACGAGGAGAATCCCGAGGCGGCCCGGATCTTTGCCGGCGCGGTGCATGCCGTGTTCCGCGAGCTTGCGCTCAAGATCGTCGAGGACGGTGAGGGTGCCACCAAGCTGGTCACCATCCGGGTCACGGGGGGGCGCGATGCGGAGAGCGCCATGAATGCCGCCCAGACCATTGCCAATTCCGCCCTGGTCAAGACCGCGTTTTTCGGCGAGGACGCCAACTGGGGCCGGATCATCGCCGCCCTGGGCCGGTCGGGCTGTGTCTTTTCCCCGGACAGGGTCTCCATCTCCTTTGACGACGTGCTGATGGTGCAGAATGGCCAGGGCCTGGGCAGGGCCGCCGAAGAGGCCGCCACCGCGGTCCTGGGCCAGCGCCATTTCACGGTCACGGTGGACCTGGGTGACGGCATGGAGACGGCCGAGGTCTATACCTGCGATCTGTCGGTGGATTACGTCAAGATCAACGCGGATTACCGTAGCTAGGATAAAGAATATGCAGGAGTTACAGCAGGATACCCGCCGTCTGCCCGAGTCCGTGGAGATGGGGTCCCTCATGGACGCCCTGGCCGACTCCTTTACCGTGGAGATCGAGGGGAAGCGGTCGAGCGTGGCCGCCTGGTACGACACCTTTGACTGGCGCCTGTACAACCATGGTTATCTCCTGCGCCACGGCGATCGGCACTGGCACCTCCTGGACCGCGGCAGCGGCGAGACCCTGGTCACCTCCAGGGCTGGGACAGGCAGGAAAAGGGTCTTTGCCCGGGACCTGCCCGCCGGCCGGCTGCGCGCCCTGCTCGAACCGGTGCTGGATGTGCGCGCCCTGCTGCTCCTGGTGACGCTCCAGTCCGAGGAGACCCGCATCCGCGTCCTGAACCGGGACCGGAAGACCACGGTCTTTGTCGAGTTCAGCCGCCAGCAGGTCAGGGGGACGGACACCGTCCTGCGCCTGGTGCGCCTTGTTCCCGTGCGGGGCTATGACAAGCCGTTGCGGGCGGTGCGCGCCTTTTTTGACGAGCACGGGATCACCGGCCAGGTGCCGCTCTTTTACGACTTCGAGCAGGGGCTGCGGGCCGTGGGCCGGGCGCCGGGAGACTACAGCTCCAGGTTCGCCATCCGCCTCGATCCCGACCTGACCGCGCGCCAGGCCGCCATCACCATCTACCGGCACCTGCTCGATACCATGCTGGCCAACGAGGAGGGCATTCTCCGCGATCTCGATACCGAGTTCCTGCACGATTTCCGGGTCGCCATCCGCAGGACCCGCGCGGGCCTGGCGCAAATGAAGAAGGTACTGCCCGCCGACATCACCGCCACCATGAAGGAGGAGTTTGCCTACCTGGGCAGGATCACCGGGCCGGTGCGCGACCTGGATGTCTACCTGCTCAAGGAGCGCGATTACCGCGCCCGCCTGCCGGAGCTGCTCCAGGAGGGGCTGGGGACGTTCTTCACCGACCTGGCCGAGCAGCGCCGGGTCGAGCAGAAGAAGCTGGTCCGGGCCCTGCGCTCGCCGCGCTATCGCCAGATCGTCACCACCTGGGATGAATACCTGCGCTCGGACGACCCCACGCCCTCGGCCCAGGGCGATGTGCCGGTCATCGACCTGGCGCGGCGCATCATCCGCCGCCGCTTCAAGCGGATCATGAAAGACGGCCGGGCCATTGACGACAGCAGCCCGGACGAGCACCTGCACCGGCTGCGGATCCAGGGCAAGAAACTGCGCTACAGCCTGGAATTCTTCCGCTCGCTCTTCCCGGAGGACGAGGTGGGGAGCGTGATCCGGCAGCTCAAACGGTTGCAGAACAATCTCGGGGACTTCAATGACCTGTCCGTGCAGCAGGAGATGCTGGCCCGTTACCTCCGGGGCCTGCGGCCCGGGTCCCGGCGGAACATGGAGCTGGCAGCCGCCATCGGCGGCCTGCTGACCAACCTTTTCCATGAACAGCAGCGGGTGAGGAAGCGGTTTGCCAGGACCTTTTCCCGGTTCGGGAGCAGGAAAAACGTGGCCCTCTTCAGGAAGCTGTTCTATTGATTCGGCGGAGACCGGTATGAGCGTAATCGCGGTATACAACATCAAGGGCGGAGTCGGCAAGACGGCAACCTCGGTCAATCTCTCCTACCTCTCGGCCTGCCAGGGCAACAGGACACTGCTGTGCGACATGGATTCCCAGGGCTCGGCCACTTACTACTTCCGCATCAGGCCGGCCAAGAAGTTCAATACCAGGAAACTGCTCAAGGGCGGCAAGCACATTGACCGCAATATCCGGGGCACCGATTACCCGGGCCTGGACCTGCTGCCGGCGGATTTTTCGTATCGCAACATCGACATCGCCCTGGACGACCTCAAGAAATCGCGGCAGAGAATATCGAAGATCCTCAAGCCCCTGCGCGAGGAGTATGACCACATCTTCCTGGACTGCCCGCCCAATGTCACCCTGCTCTCCGAGAACATCTTCCATGCCGCCGACCGGATCCTGGTGCCGCTGATCCCCACCACCCTCTCCCACCTGGCTCTGGGCCAGCTCCTCGACTTCCTGAAAGAGATCGGCCAGGACCGGGGCAAGGTCCTGGTGTTCTTTTCCATGGTGGAAAAGCGCAAGAAGATGCATGGCGAGATGATGCGGCTTCTCCGCGACGAACCCGGTGTCCTGCCCTGTGGCATTCCTTTCCTGGCCGACGTGGAAAAGATGGGTATCTACCGGCAGCCCGTGGCTGCCATGTTGCCGAACTCGGCCGCAGCCGAGAGCTACCGCGTGCTCTGGGACGCCATATGCGGCAAACTGGAGAGGCCGTGAAACGGCTTGTTCTTTGCCGGCACGCCAAGTCGAGCTGGAAGGATCCGTCGCTCGCCGACCTGGACCGGCCGCTCAACAGGCGCGGCAAGCGGGACGCGCCCCTGATGGGCGAGCGGCTCGCGGCCCGGGGCATTATGCCGGACGCCGTGGTCAGCAGCCCGGCCAGGAGGGCGCGCAAGACGGCGCGGCACCTGGCCCGGAAACTGCATTTTCCACTGGCCGACATACGGATCATCGACAGGATCTACGCCGCGAGCCCGGAAGTCCTGCTCGACTGCATCCACCGGTTCGACCCGGGCTGGGAACAGGTCATCATGGTGGGCCACAACAACGAGTTCACCATCCTGGCCAACCTGCTCGGTGGCCTTGCCATCGGCAACGTGCCCACCAGCGGTGTCGTCTGTCTTGATTTTCCCGTGGCCTCGTGGCAGGATGTAGAGGAAGGGGGCGGAAACCTGGTCTTCTTTGATTATCCGAAGAAGCTCGCCGTCCGGCAGGACTGAGATTTTTCCCGTTTTCTGCCGGGATCCGTTTCCGGAAACCCCAACCCGCGGAAGCGAGCCAGCCCATGAGCAGCAAGCGCCGTCCCGGCGGCCTCCTCCTTGACAAGATCTCTCCCCCGGAAGGGCTCCTTCTGCTCATTCTGGCCATGCTCATCGGTGCCGCCACCGGCCTGGCCGCTGTCTTTTTCATCCGTCTCATCGCCCTGATCCAGGGCTGGTCCTATTCCACCATCCAGTTTACCTTTCCCCGCCTTGGCATGTGGAGCCACGTCCTGGTGCCCGTTGCCGGTGCCCTGCTGGTGGGGCCGCTTATCGCCTGGTTTGCCCGCGAGGCCAAGGGGCACGGCGTGCCCGAGGTCATGCAGGCCCTGGTCCTGCGCGGCGGCCGCATCCGGCCGCGGGTGGCCCTGGCCAAGATCGTGGCCTCGGCCCTGTGCATCGGCACCGGCGGCTCGGCGGGCCGCGAGGGGCCCATCGTCCAGGTGGGCTCGGCCCTGGGCTCCACCATGGGGCAGCTCTTGCACCTCTCCGACGAACGGATCAGGAACCTGGTCTCCTGCGGCGCGGCCGCCGGTATCGCCGCCACCTTCAACGCGCCCATCGCCGGGGTCGCCTTTGCCATCGAGGTCCTGATGAGCGAGCTGCAGGTGCGCATGTTCGGCAACGTGGTGATCTCCGCGGTGGCGGCCTCCATCGTCAGCCAGATCTTCCTCGGTGCCCGGCCGGCCTTCACCGTGCCCACCTATACCATGCACTCGCCGCTCTCCATCTTCTTCTACCTGCTGCTCGGCCTGGTGGCCGCCCTGGTGGGCATCATGTTCATCTGCATGCTCGGCTGGTTCGAGGACCTGTTTGACAACTGGCGGTTCCCGCTGGCGCTCAAACCGGCCGTGGGCGCCCTGCTGCTCGGCCTGCTCGGTTTCGGTTACCTGCACCTGCCCGGCATCGGCTTCAGGTCCATTACCGAGTTCCGGCTCGAGATGCCGCTGATCGAGAACATCCCCCACGTCTACGGCGCCGGCTTCACCTTTATCGAGGAGGCGCTGCAGGGCAGGGTGGATTTCTGGCTCCTGGCCCTGCTGGTCATCCTCAAGCCGCTGGCCACCTCCTTTACCCTGGGCTCGGGCAATTCCGGCGGTGTCTTTGCGCCGTCCCTGTTCATCGGCGCCGTGCTCGGCGGCGCCATGGGCACCCTGTTTTCCGCCTGGCAGCCGGAACTGGCCGGGCCGCCCGGCGCCTACGCCCTGGTGGGCATGGCCGCCGTCTTCTCCGCCTGCGCGCGCGCCCCGCTCACCGCCATGCTGATCGTCTTCGAGATGAGCAACGACTACTCCCTGATCCTGCCCCTGATGATCACCGCGGTCATGGCCTCCTACCTGGCCCAGCACCTCTACCCGGATTCCATCTATACCATCAAGCTGACCCGGCGCGGCATCCGTTTCTCCCAGGGCAGGGACATGGACATCATGCAGGGGGTCATGGTGGGCGAGGTGATGAACCGGAACCCGGTGACCATCCGCAGGGACCAGCCCCTGGCCGAACTCTACCAGCAGTTCCAGGAGACCCACTTCCTCGGCTTCCCGGTCCTGGATGAACAGGGGTTGCTCTGGGGCATCGTCACCCTGCAGGACATGGAAAAGGCCCTGTCCCAGTCGGCCATCAACCTGCGCGGCCTCAAGGTGGAGGACGTGGCCGTGTCCGACCCGGTCACGGTCTACCCGGACGAGCCGATCTGGTCGGCCATCCAGAAGATGGCGCCACGGGATCTTGCCCGCCTGCCGGTGGTCAGCCGGGACGAGAAGAGAAGGCTGCTCGGCCTGATCAGCCGCAGTGACATCCTGCGGGCCTACGACGTGGGTATCGTCCGCAAGCAGCGCGGCCAGTTGCTGGAGGGCCATGTCGCCCTGCGCAAACAGGAATACAACGGGTTCGCGGAGTTTCGCCTCAGGAAGGGCCAGCGGGCCATTGGCGCGCTCCTGCGCGAGCTGGACCTGCCCGAGTCGGTGAACGTGGTCTCGGTGGAGCGGGACGGCACCATCCTTATCCCCCGTGGTGGTACCCGCTTTGCGGAGGGGGATATTGTCACCGTCTTTGGCAGAAAGGAGTCCCTGCGCCGGGCCCGCGAGGAGTTCACGCGTCCCGGAAAAGGAAAATAGGGCAATTTTACTTTTCAAATCCGATTTGTTCGTGATAACATACTGCAGGTATTCGTAAGAAACTCTATTGCTCCAGGAGCCGTACGCGTGGTGCTGTACGGCTTTGGCAACTTCCGGACAGCAGAAGACAATGGTGCAGACGGTCGGCGGACAGATTGGCGGGGTCTCTCTGGCATCTTTTCTCCAGATGCTGGAGCAGGAACGAAAGAGTTGCACCCTGGTGGTCAACTGTGAGGACCGGTCCGGTTGTTTCTTTTTTGACGGTGGCGTGCTCGTCGATGCCTGCTGCGATGACCAGGTGGGCGAGGAGGCCGCCTTCTCCCTCCTTGCCTGGAGCAATCCATCGTTCAGCGTCACTGATCCCGAGGACAGGCTGCAGCGCATCAGGCAGCCCCTGGCCCACCTCCTGCTCGCTGCGGCGACCCGCCATGATGAACGGAAGTTCGAGGAGCAGCAACAGGGACAGCAGGCGACCGGCACCGCCGGCCCGGCCCGGCAGGAAGAGGAAGAGCGTCCCCGGGTCATGGCCGATATCCAGGGCAATGCCGTCCTCCGGCGCCTGGTGGAGTCCATTATCGCCATTCCGTCGGTGAAGCATTACTACATCCTGAACCGGCAGGGCAAGGTGATAACCCAGTCGTCGCGGAACCGGAAGGTGGGGGATTTCATCACCTACTGCGTTGTCAGCGGCATCCAGATGCGCAAGGTGCTCAATGTCAAGGGGCCGCACCGCATCCACATGGTCCTGGACAATGGCGACAGCATGCTGATCGTTCCGGGCGGCGGCATGATCATCGGCCTGCTGCTGGATGAAAACGGCTCTGCCGCGGAGGTGACCGCCGGCCTGCGGCAGGCCATCAGCAGGATGGGGGATTCGTGATGTCCATGGAGAAGCTGCTCAGGGAGATCGCCGCCATTCCCGGCGTCACCGGTTCCTGCGTCTTTGACCGGCACAGGGGTCCCCTGTGCCGGGACCTGGACTCGCCGCTCACGGCGGAGATGTTCCGGGACGTGGGCATGCACCTTGTGCGCCTGGTCCAGATGGGGGGCATGTGCGGTCTTTCTGTCCGCTCGAGCCATTTTCGGTTCGACAGGTACACGGTGGTGGGCATCCCCCTGGACAACGGGGCCATCCTGATGACCATCTGCGAGACCCAGGCCAACTGTTCGCTGATCGCGACCACGGCCGGCATGCTCGTTGCCGACATGTGTGACAACCTCGCCGGCCGCGGCGGGGAGACCGGGCCGGAGCCGGAAAACGATGCTGCTCCGACCAGCGGCCAGGAGAGCGAAACCGACGCGGCGGGTACGGACCTGGAGATGGAAGGCTATCTCCGTGACATCGAGCAGGCCCTGGCCGGCGCCATCGGTCCCGTCGCCGAGGTGGTCATGCAGGATTTTCTCGAAAAATGGCGCGCAAACGGCCCGGTCATCCCGGCCCGCCTCTCGGAACTGGCCGCCATGCTCGCCGAGGAGATCGGTGACGAGGAGCTGGCGTCCGAGTTCAGGAGCCGGATCCAGGATATCATCTGACGGTCTTGTCCCCACCGTTGCGGCCGTCCCTGCCTGTCAACAGAAGGAGGCCCCATGTTGTACCGGAAATCTCTCTTTTTCCCCTTTCTTTTCCTTTCCTGTCTCCTGCTCTTCCCGGGTGCGGCCTTTTCCTGGACCGAGATTGCGCAGCAGCATGCCGGCGGCGGCGCCAAGGAGGTGCCGGTGAACCGGGATATCTCCAGGGTCCAGATCATATGCCGCGATGCGCCGGTGATCATCAACACGGTCGTGATGCGCGAAGGCGGCAGGAAGACGCCGTTTACCCCGGGCAAAAGGTTCGCGGTCAATGAGGCCTTTGTCCTTTCGCTTGGCGGCAGGCACCACGTATCATGAACGGATACGCCAACCAGATCGCCAGTGCCACTTCGGAACAGTTCCTGCTCATGCTTTATGACGGCGCCATCCGCTGCACGACCTTGGCAGTCAAGGCCATTGATAGCAATGATATCCCCAGGCGGGCCTATTACCTAAATCCTGCACTTCGAAAATGAAGAAAAAAATTTTTTTGCCATATCAGCGGATTACACGAACTTGATCGTTCCTTTCGACTCACTGACCGTGTGAAGGATTTTTTTTCTTCATTTTCTCGTTATTCGGGATTGGCAATTTTACCGAATCTGCATCGTTATCAAGGGCTTGAAGTATTCTTATACGTCTGCGCCCCTGATGCCTCGCATCTCCGGCAAAATTGCCAATTGCAGGATTTAGGTATTATATAAACAAGGCCTCGGCTATCATATCCGAGCTCGATGCGACCCTGGATCACCTCCAGGATGCCAACCTGGCCGAGAACCTCGGCGCCCGGCATCATTACCTGCCCAAAGAGTTCATGAGTGCCAATGGGGACAATGATCCTGAACCACTCAAGGCTATAGTCAAGATGATGCTCAAGGAGTTGCGCGAAACCTGGGCCGAGGCCATAGTTCTTGCCAGAAACGAGCAGGTGAAACCGGGGTCTCCAAACCTGGACAGCGATCCTGCTCCAGGGCACACCAAAATAGCAGCCACCCTGTGGAAATGAATCAGTCAATGATAGACAGGCTCCGATGTCTCTCTCCAGAGGAACGCCCGCTTCTTCTCCAGAAAACATATGAGAGCAATATGGAATTTTTCCGTCAGCGGTATCCTTTCCTGTTGTCGCTTGTCCGGAAAAAGAAATGTCCTTACCAGTTGAATATTACGCCGGAATTTCTGTCAATAACGCATGAAGAGAGCGGTCAGCTGGCCCACCCGGAAGCCGGGTTGGATATGTTTGCCGCCATGATGGGCGATTGGGTCCATGACACCTGGATCGATCTCTGCAATTTCAAGATACCTGCCATGGACAGGTACCCACTGCACGGCAAGCCGTTACGAACAACGTACCAGCAGCTCCTGACAGAGTTCCCGGATTCCCTGATCCGTTTTTCCCTCAAACAGATCAACCTCAAGGAGCTTCCTGATGGCCGCCGTTTTTCTCCTCCAGTTGTTTTTCTCGGTATTTTTCACGGGTTACATATAGATTACTATCTTTCTCGTACCGAGGTGAGTCACATTCTTCTGGTCGAGCCAGATCTGGAACGGTTTGAGGTTTCCTGTTATTTTCTTGATTACCGGAAGATAAACGGCCAGGCCGAGGTGGTGTTTTCCCTCGGGCCTGATCCTCAGAGCGAGGCGATAAGGTATTTTTTCAGCAATTACTCGGTGAGCCGTCAGCTCTGGACCCGTGTTCTGCCAGGGTATGAATGCCAGGACAATCCGCACCTGGTCGAATCATTTCGCATGCATCAGGCCACCATGTCCAACGTGGTCTTTCCGCTCGATCACGATTATGATGCCATTCGTCAGGTTGTGGCCAATATCAGGCAACAGTGTCCTTTGCTGACAAGCCGGCCCCGTCTGTCCGAAAAATCCAGGATTGCTGTTGTGGCATCAGGGCCTTCCCTTGATCATGATCTTGAGTGGCTAAGGACAAACCAGGATAATCTGATTATTTTCGCAGTGTTCAGCGCGGTCAGGCCTTTGTTGCATCATGGAATCAGGCCTGATTTCCAGGTCACCCTGGAGACGAAATTACTTCAGCAAGGTTTGCGTAGCCCTCTTGGTCTTGATCCGGACATACCAGTGATTGCGGGGTGCAATGCTCCGGTGTCGATAGTGCGATATTTCAATGAACTCCTGCTCTGTGGCATAGGAGACAAGGTTGCGCCAGTGCGTTTTACGATGCCCCTGCACGGGGTCCTGCCCTCCAGCACCTCCATGGCGTTTTCCTTTGCCTGCCTGTGTCAGCCAAAGGAGATTTACCTGCTTGGCTGCGATTTCGGTTATTATTCTATCGATAAGAGTCATGCCGGATCCACCATATATGACAAGCCGGAGCAGGGATCGGATGCACGGTCGGTTGATGATTACCTGGAAAAAATGCAGCAGATTGTTGTCGAGGCCAATTTCTCATCTAAAGACCGGGATGTTGTCACCAGTACGCCTTTTTTGACTCATGTGCGGATCGTTATCGAGCAGGCCATTGAGGCGGCAGGAAATAAAACGACAGTGTACAATCTGTCCGACGGTGCCAGGGTCAGGGGGGCACGGGCCAGGCGGTCCCAGGCCATTAAATTGCGAAAATATCCTCGCAAACAGGATGATATCAATCGGATCAGGAAGGCTTTTTTACCGGCTCAAAAAGGAAAAAATTGGAAACCATACGCCAAAGATTCAAGTCAGGTGGCTGAAGGGTTGAAAAGAGATGTGATCCGTGGGCTGGAACTCGAAACTTTTACCTGGAAGAAATTCAACCAGGTTGTCGACCGGGCAGTACTGGCTGCTGTCATGGCGAACCGGGAAGATGAGAGGGACAGACGGCCGGAAGTCTTTATCCTGTTTATTCTTCACCTGTTGGTCGCCTGGTACAAGGTATTGCTGTTTGCCGATCAGCAGGAGATGGCGGAAGAGATTTATCGCTCCGGCCTGAAAAAGATCAGGGCCGTGGTTGAGCAACTCGAATGGCCGGTGAAGGAGTTGGATTAGTTGTTTTAGGAAAGCCGTAAAAATGCGTGGAAGACAATTGACGGTGCGTGATGTGGTCCCGGCTTCAACTTTCCACTGACAATCCAACATCAAAACTTGAGCTGAGCAGGGATGCAGGAGAGCAGCAGGAACACGTTGAAGCCGGAACGAACAGTGGCCTTTATTGTGGCCCGTCTCGGATCGTCCAGGCTTCCAGGAAAGCAGTTTAGAAAAATCGGGCGCAAAATGCTCCTGGAGTGGCTTCTGGAGGAACTCAGGAGATGTCGGCAAGTCGACGAAATAGTTCTGGCCACATCAGCGGAGCCGGAAAACGACCTTCTTCTTTCCTGGAGCGACAAGCAGGGAATAGCCACCTACAGGTATCCTGGAGACGTTAACCATGTGACCACCCGGTTGCGGCGGGCAGCCGAAAAATGCTTCGCGGAGATATGCGTGCTTGTCAGTGGCGACTGTCCATTAATCCATGCCCCGGCCATCGATCTGCTGATCTCGTCACTCAAGTCCCACCCGGAGGCAGACTTTGTCGCGGCCAAACCAGACAGCCAGGGCCACCGGCCGGCCTTGCAGGGTATCTCGGTTGCCAGGATCAAGACCTGGCAGCGTGCCGATGACCTGTCGGACCGGCCGGCTCTGAAGGAACACCATTTTCCGATCCTCCACCAGTGTCCTGATCTTTTCACCTGTCATAGGATCGCGCTTCAAAAAGACCTCTATGCCCCGTTTCATCATCGTTATTCAATAGATACCTGGGCGGATCTTGAATTCCATAATGTAGTGTACAACACCCTTGCAGCCAGCGGCTCCACCTACAGCCTTCCTGCGGCCGTCAACCTCCTGCGGCAGGATCAATCCCTTCTAACCATCAACAGCCATGTCCACCAGAAAGGTGTGGGAGAAATCGACAGGAAGGTCCTCATGGTGGTAGATGCCGGCGAAAAATACGGTTACGGGCATCTCATGCGGAGCCGTGAATTGGCGTTGCAGATCACGGAACGGCTTGGATGGCCGGTCACCTTCCTGGTAACCGACCAGGAGGCGACAAACTCCCTGGAGACGGTCGGACTCCGGGTACTGTCAAAGGATAAAGACACGACAGACCGCTCCGTATCCCTGCCAATGTACGATGGAAAAAATCCCGTCGAACTCCTTGGTCTCTCCAGCCCCGGGAATACCACCTGGCTTGCCTCCTTTGACCTGGTTATCCTGGACCTGAATTGCCAGAACAATCTGCCACCGGGGTGGAGACAGAGGTTTCCCGAAAGTTCAAGGGTCGTAATCATCGACCGGCTTGATGACTGGACCAGGGAATCGGACCTTGTCATTATTCCTGGTGTTACAGGACAAGTTCCCGAAAGCCAGTCCGCTGATGGGAAACCTGAAATTCTTACAGGACGCGACTATGTGATACTTCGCAGGGAAATCAGCAGGCTGACGGACCGGAAGATTCCCAAGAACATTGATCTACTGGCGTACCTGCATCACGAGTGGCAAAGAGATATCATCAAGAAATTTTCTGCAGCAACTGATCTTACTGTTCACATTATTGAGGGGCAACGTCCTGATTTTCATTACCTTATAGCGAGAAGCCGTGTGTTTTTAAGCGGATTTGGCGTTTCTTTTTACGAGGCCCTTGCCCTGGGTGCCTACCCGGTAACCTGGGCGTTTTCCGCTGACCATTGCCGCGATGCCCGATGCTTTTACAGGCAGACCGGTCTCAGGGAGATCGTGGTACCCACCGATGCAACGCAGGACGAACTTTCCAGGACCATCAATCAGGCCCTGGTCGAGAAAACAGGACAGGTCATTGGGGACGGCACCTCCAACATTGTCCGCAAGATAAACTCTCTCCTGAAGCAACCCTGCGCATGACTGTCACATTTATCGCCGAGGTATCCAGCAACCACAATCAGAATCTCGGGCGCTGTTATCGCTTTATCGAGACAGCTGCCCAAATAGGATGTGCTGCGGTTAAATTTCAGCTGTTCCGGATCGACAAGCTCTTTGCCCCCTCTGTGCTGCAGCTAAGTGCGGAACATAGAAAAAGAAAACAATGGGAATTACCCACAGAATTTCTTCCCCTTCTCCATGAAAAATGCGCAGAACATGATATTGCATTTTCATGTACGCCCTTCTACCTGGAAGCGGTGAACGAACTCGCTCCGTATGTCAGCTTCTACAAGATCGCGTCCTACGAGCTGCCCTGGAAAGATCTCCTGATCGCCTGCGCTAGGACCGGCAAACCCGTTGTTCTCTCCACCGGCATGGCGACCATGGAGGAAATAGACGAGGCGGTGACGACATTGCAGGCGGCGGGCTGTCGGGACCTCACACTCCTTCACTGCGTCTCCGCCTACCCGACGCCCGTGGACCAGTGCAACCTGGCGGTCATCGAAACACTCCGGCAACATTTCGGTTGCCGGGTCGGATGGTCCGATCACAGTGTATCGCCGGCCGTGATGTACCGGGCCGTGCACAGATGGAAGGCATCCATGATAGAGTTCCATCTCGATATCGATGGTCAGGGTGTCGAATACCCCCTGGGCCATTGCTGGCTTCCGCAAAAAGTCACAGAGGTGATCGAGACGATCCGGCTCGGCATGGAGGCTGATGGTGCCCCCGGAAAAAAGATCATACCCTCGGAAGAGCCTGATCGCGCCTGGCGCCGGGATCCCCGTGACGGACTGCGTCCCCTGAGTCAAATCCGGTAACAACGGCAACCTAACCGGACAGACTGCGCTGTTGGTCTCCTTCATTCCTTTTCTTCAGGACCTCTTCTCAATAACGGAGCCTGTTAGCGATGAACAAGTTACATGAGTGGAAGCAGCACAGGGGGTATATTGTTCAGACCTGCGGAGAATTTGAGCTTATCGACTGCCAAACATGCCGTTTCAAACATGTTGTTCCCATTCCAGACATTGACGAGCTTGAGCATGTCTATCGCAACGAATATTACGCCAAAGACAAACCTCTCTATATTGAGGGCGTTACAAGAGATCTTGATTGGTGGCAGGGGGCATACAGTGACCGCTACCTGGAATTTTCAAAATATCTTCAGCCTGGAAGACGACGCATACTGGATGTAGGTTCAGGCCCTGGCTTCTTCCTGCAATACGGACTGCAACAGGGCTGGCAGGTCCTGGGTATCGAACCGTCCCAACAGGCCATTGACCACAGCCGCCAGTTGGGCGTACCCGTTATGGAAGGATTTCTAGATGACGACATGGCCAGGCGTCTGGGAAAGTTCGATGCCATACACATGAACAACGTTCTTGAGCACCTGCCCGACCCGATCGACATGCTTAAACGCTGTCACGGGCTTCTTGATCCCGGCGGTATTCTGTGCGTTGTTGCACCCAACGACTTCAACCCATTCCAGACAGCTCTGCAGAAGGCCTGTAATTTCGATACCTGGTGGGTGGCTCCCCCCCATCACATCAACTACTTTGATTTTGACAGCCTGGAGCGACTCCTGACAAAATGTCAATTTGAAATCCTTGCCCGGGAAACCACCTTTCCAATCGACATGTTTCTGCTGATGGGAGATAATTATATCGCTGATGACTCACTAGGCCGAGCCTGCCACGTAAAGAGGATGACCTTTGAAAAAAATCTCAGGAAAGCCGGAATGAATCATGTGAAGCGAAAGATGTACCAAGCCCTTGCCTGTCATGGACTGGGGAGAGAGATTGTCCTGTTTGCCCGCTAGGAGATGAAATAGAAACAAGGCAACCTGATAATTATCTAGAAACAACCCTTTATTTGGCAAAACAGAGTCTTGGAACCTGGAACAGCTCATGTATCGACCAACGATTATTATTCAGGCCAGCTCACGTTCATGGTCAGGTGGCCCGGACCTCTGTATCAAGCCTGTGCAGGGAAAACCGGTGGTATTTCATACCATTCGAAGAGCCCTTGAAGCTTTCCCGGAGAGCAAACTGATTCTGGCTGCACCGGAATTTGACCGGGGAGGTATGCTGAACAATGTAGTTACAGAATTTCCTGCCAGCCAAGTACAGGTACATTATGCCCACGATACAAGCCCTCTTCTACGGATTCTGGAGGCGACCGAGAATTTATCCGTGTCTGATTACCTGGTACGTATCGACGGTGTGCACTTCTGTTTCGACAGTCAGGCTGCCCAGGAAATGCTGCAACAGGCTATTTCTAAGAAACTTGATGCGGTAAAACTTCCAGATGATTTTCCTGTGCAATTCGGTGTTGACATATACAGGATCGGGGCCCTGCGGCAACTCGGAAGTATCCTGATTAATCGCGAAGATAAACCGTTCCATGTCCACCCGAAATTTTTCATGTTTTCTCATCCTGAACAATTCTCCTGCGCTTACATCAAACAGGTACCTGAATATGAAGACCCTTTTCTCCAGACATGCCGCGAACAGGCAAAAGAAATCTATAACCAACATCGAATAGACTCAATATTCAAGCCCTTGTGGATGGGAAACCAGAGAGATTTTCATTATAAGATCGCGGAAACATACCTTGAACCCGACATGAAAGTTCTGGATATCGCTTGCGGTCAAGGATACGGTACAATCTATCTATCTGATAGAGTTGCAGAAATACACGGTGCAGACATTGATAACAATGTTATAGTTCATGCTAAATCTTTATCGAATAGAACAAATACTCATTTTCATGTCGAAGACATCACCGAAACAAGCTTTTCGGACAACACTTTTGATACTGTAATATCTATGGAAACCATTGAACATGTTGATGCAATGGCATGCTTAAAGGAACTTCATCGAATTATTCGCCCAGGAGGATTACTGATTTTAAGCACACCGCAAAACAGATTTGGACATATACCAATAATAACATCTCACACAATAGAGTATGATCTTGATGGAATAATAGAATTATGTGGAAAGTATTTTACATTAGAAAAAGTTATCGGAATAAAAGCAGGTAGAATATATATACAAAATGATCCTATAGGATCAAATACTGTTATTATAGGGAAAAAATAATATTTACAAAAAAATAATGCGATATTAATTGATCATAAAAAT
>WFUT01000009.1 GCA_015484845.1 Desulfobulbaceae bacterium | reverse complement strand
GTCCGAGGAAATGCCCCGACCAGAGGGGATTAAATGATCCATAAATCGAGCCATTGGGATCAATCCACAGCAGTAAGATATCTCGAGGAGGTTGCCACATAGCGTATGTGATATCTGGTTCCATCTGGCATAGGGGAAGTGCCCCGGGGTGTTGTGGGGTGGTTGGCAAGGTCCCTTTTCTGAAAAAAATCCGAAAAAATATGATTCCTGTCCGTAGATAGGGGTAGAGACACACCGCTTCCCGAAGACAGAAGGCATGTTCCGGGAAGAACACGGTGTACCTGAATCCTGCAGCTGGAGTTTGGCATTAGAGGGTCCAGACGTGCACACACCGAGGTGATTTAGGCTGGTGTGCTGCCTCTGGCCACGATGCGCGAAGAACTGCAGGCCTGGATTTCCTTTACCTACGGAGGCAGGACCATGACAGCAACCACCCTTGCCACGGAAAACTTTTCATCACGGGCCCGGGTCGTCGGGCACGTTGACCTTGATCATCGGAATGGCTCCCAGGTTCCTGCCGCGCAGCAGCAGGGCGGGGATTTTCTGGCCGAGCAGGCAGCCAGTCCCTGGACCGGTGAGCAGTTACAGCACGACCTGGACCGTGTGCTGGCTGAAATCCGTGAACTGCAGGCGGAAAATCGTTGGGACGATATCCTGGCCCTTTTTCACCCGGTGGAGACCAGGCTGCCCGAGCTGGTGGACAGCGGCATGGCTGATGCGCTACGCCTCAAGATCGGGTTTGTTCTCTGCCGTGCTAAGCGGCACCAGGAGGCCATCTCTTGCCTTTCCACGGTAACGAAGGAGGCGCCGGACAATGCCCTGGCCCACTACTCGCTTGCCTATACCGCCCTGGATGCACTGTTTGAAGCCAGGGCATCCCGCAGCCCCCTGCCCGGACAGGAGAAGAAGGCCCTTCTCGGGACCGCGCACGATCATTTCGCACGGGCCTGCGCGTTGCGTCCCGACTCCGTGACATTTTTTTATCGGCACGGTGTGCTCTGCAAGGAGATTGAGCGGAAATATCGCCGTGCCATCCCCCTGTTCGAACAGGCCGTAGTCAACTGGGAGCGGTTGGATGCCGAGGACAGGAAGAAACAGCACCAGCAGTATCCAAAGTATATCAAGGCCATGTATCACCTGGCCTCCTGCCTGTTGCAGGAGGGGAGGGTGGCGCGCAGCCTCGAACTTGTGGAAAAGGTCGTTGAGCTGGATCGGGACAGGGATCATCTGCAGCCGGTGTTCAAGCATTTTGCCATGGCCAAGGTCCTGTATCGCCTTGGCCGGCCCCAGGAGGCCCTTGAGCATCTCGAGGTGGCTGCCCATCGCGCAAACAAGGGACAGCAGCCCGATTTTGTCTACGAGCTTGCCGCCAGGTGTGCCCTGGCCCTGGGACAGCAGGAACGGGCGGCCAGGTACATTAACCGGGTTCCGGCCTCCCGGCGCAGGCCCTATGTACGCTGGACAGAGGCTGATGTTCTCCTGGCCGCCGGCCGGAGGAACGAGGCGCTGCAGGTGCTGGCCGCATCCGCGGAGCGCGACCGCCGCAGCCGGCATAAGGCATTGATCCGGATGGCCCGTATCCACGTGGCAGACGGTCAAAGCGAAGAGGCCCTCCGGTTGAGCCGGGAGGCGGCGGAGTTCTGTCGCCTTACCTTTGGCAGCCCGTCCCACGAGGCGCTGTACTGGCAGGCTGCTGCCCTGTACCTGCTGAACCGGTTTGGCGAGGCCCTGGCGATTGTCAAGGAGCTTGAAGAGCACAGGTTCCGGTACCCCAATTTCAGGCGGTTGGCTGAGCTGGTGCGCAAGGCCGACGCCGGGACGGGCAGGGAAGGGCGGATCATTGCCCTGGTGCAGTAGGACAGAATCAGGGGAGGGGATCATGCAGACAGGCACGCGACCCGTCCAGGAAGGGGCGGAAGATTACCGGCTTTTTCTTGATCGCCTGCAGAGGGCGCCCCTGGATGCCGAAGGCGCCGCGTTTGTCAGGAAGTCCCTGGACGGGTCCGGCCTGCTGTCCCGGCTCGATTCCCGGGCCCTGCTCCAGGTGGCCCTGGTCGCCCAGCAGCATGGCCTGATAGAACACGCCCTGCAGGTATACGAGCGGATCAACACGAGGTTTCCCGATTGTGCAGAGGGATGGCGGCAGCATCTTGAGATCCTTCGTTTACTGGATGACCGCAAGGCCCTGGTCAGTGTCCGGGCCCGGGCCGTGGCCCATGTTGATCCGGGGCTCGTTCAGTCCTGGGACCTGGAGGGCGCCGGCGAGGATGAACCGGCTACGGCGTTGGAAGGAAGCGGCGTGACAGCGCCGTTTGAAGAGCTCCGCAGGCAGGAGGAGCAGGTCAGCCTGTTTATGCGGTTCTTCAGGGGCCGTGAGGATGCCTTTGCCAGGCAGTGGGTAAACCGCGACGAGAAACGGCAGGGCTACGTTCCGGTCAGGCGGCCGTTGCAGCCAACGGATGTCAGGGATCATCTCGACGGCCGCCGGACCTATGGCATCTACCTGCTTGACCACCGCAGCATGGTCCATACAGGCGTTATTGACATGGACCTTGTCGGCCGCCTGCGGGACAGGAAGCTGGATGGCAAGCAGCGGGCCGTTATCCGGCGCGAGGCCCTGTACCTGCACAAACGCATCAGTACCCTGGCCCGGGAGGCCGGCCTCTGCTGCCTGGCCGAGGTCAGTGGCGGCAAGGGATATCACTTCTGGTTTCCGGCGCAGGAACCGGTCCCGGCCGCGGTCATGCGCAAGGCACTGTACCGGCTGGTCGGCAGGCTGCAGGAAGATGTGGAGAGTTTTTCCCTGGAGATCTTTCCCAAGCAGGATCAACGGACCGGCAAGGGGTTCGGCAACCTGGTCAAGCTGCCGCTGGGGATCCACCGGGGAACAGGCAAGCCGTCGTTTTTCGTCCTTGCGGCGGACCGGACCAGGAACAGCCAGTTCGAGTTGCTGTCACGGCTGCGGCCCACACCTGCCGCGACCCTGGAGAAGTTGGCTGCATCCGGTTCCGCGGCACCGGTGGTGGTGCATCCGCGTCATGCCGCCTGGGCAGAAGAGTACCCGGAACTGGCAAAGCTGGAGGCCTGCTGCCCCATGCTCGGGCAGGTCATGGCCACGGTGCGCTCCGGCCGGGAATTGTCCCTGCGGGAGGAAAAGATCCTGCTCTCCACCATAGGCCACCTGCCCAGGGCCAGGCTGCTGCTGCACCATCTCTTTTCCCGGCTGCCGGAGTACAGCCGGCCGTTGCTGGAATACAAGATCAGCAGGGTTCGGGGCACGGTCCTGGGTTGCAGGAGGATCCACAGCCTGCTTGAGCATGGCGGGGATCTGCCCTGCCGGTTCGAGGATGACGGTTATCCGCATCCCCTGCGTCACCTGCCGGAGTTTGCGGGTGAGCCGGAACCAAGGAGCGAAAAGGTGGAAAACCTGCGCGATGCCTTGGTGGGCCTGAAAACAGCCATCCGCCAGGTGGAGAGGTTCATGGGAGGCACCTGATGGACTCGCTCTATGTACTCGAACCGGGCAGCAGTATCAGGAAGGATGGAGATTGCCTGAAGGTCTTCAAGGGCGGTACGGTCCTTGACACGATTCCGGCCACGGGCCTGCGCCAGCTCACCCTGGCCGGCAGGACGTCCCTTTCGGGGCCGGTGCTCGACTTTTTAATCCAGCACCGGGTTGACACGGTCTTCCTGACCCCCGGTGGCCGGTTCAGGGCCCGCCTGCTCCTGGATGAACCCGGGCACGTGGCGCTGCGGCAGCAGCAGTACCTGCGCCTGGCTGATCCCGGCTTCAGGCTGGAGCTTGCCCGGCGCATCGTCCACGGCAAGCTGGAAAACCAGGTCAGGATGCTGCTGCGGCGAGGCACCCAGTACGACAGGAAAGAGCTCCGTAACGTGGCAGTGCAGATCCGGGCCCTGCAGGCGAAACTCGGCAACGTGGATGATGTGGAGCAGGTCCGTGGCATCGAGGGGTATGCGGCCCGCCTCTATTACAGCGTGTTCGGCATGCTGCTGCGCGCCGACGGGTTTTCCTTCACCGGCCGGAACCGGCGGCCGCCACGCGACCCGGTCAATGCCTTGCTCTCGTTTGTCTATACCCTGTTCACCAACGAGATCCTCAACGGTATATTGCGGGTGGGCCTTGATCCCTACCTGGGTGCCCTGCACGAAGTGGCCCATGGCAGGCCCTCGCTTGCCTGTGACCTGGTGGAAGAGTGGCGGGTCTTTGGTGAACGACTGGTCCTGACACTGATCAACCGCCGGGTCGTCCGGCCCGGTGATTTTGTCCGCCAGGCCAGCGACGAGGGACAAGGTGTGCGGCCAGTGTTGATGAAACCCGGTGTCAGCCGGGCCCTGATCGCGGCCTATTACCGGCAACTGGAGCAGAGCATGAATTATCCGCATACAGGCCAGCAGACAGTACTGCGCTGGATCATGCACGGCCAGTGCCGCCGGCTCGCGGAAAGCCTGGAGCCGGGAGGCAGTCCCTACCAGCCCTTTGCCGTGAGCCGCTGATTTTATCAGAAAATATCAGGAAACAGAAGCCGGATCAGTTTGCGCCTGCGGCGGGTTAACGGGGAGGATGGTCTTATATCTATCTTGCTGTTTGATGGTTTGTTGTGCTGTCAATGTGTGCTGGTTTATCCGGAAATGGCGCAGAGCGCCTGGTGAGGTGTTGCACCGCAGAGCGGTGCAACAAGAGCAACCACGGCGGCGGGTTCTCCTTCGGATCGCCGGCGCCATCCCAAACTCGCCATGCCGCCCTGCGGGCATGAGGGGATCTATCTCTTTGTCACATCCGCATGTTCTATATCGTCTGCTACGATATCAGTGACAATCGTACCCGCTACAGGGTGGTCAAGGCACTGAAGGGATTCGGGGTGAGGATCCAGAAGTCGGTGTTCGAGTGCCCGGACCTGAGCGAAAAGCAGTTCCTTCAGCTCAAGGACCGGCTGGAGGCCCTCATTGATCATGGTGAGGATTCGATCTATTACATCAGGTTGTGCCGGGCATGCATTGGCGAGGTGGAGTGGTCCGGGCTGGGGCGCGGACCGGAAGCTAGTCGTTTCCGGGTTGTTTGAGGAAGCGGGCAAAGGGAGGTCAGTTGTTGCCCGATCCGCAGTGGACCGTGGGACGCCCGGTGCCGTTTCGGGTTGCCTTCATGCCCGGCGGACGCAGCAACCCGTTGCCAGCAGATACGTAGAGACGTTTTTGGCCAAAAAAAGGGACAAGCCCCGGGGTGCGGGGACTTGTCCCTGTGGTGTCCTGGTGCCCGGAGCGAGGGTCGAACTCGCACAGTCAGATGACCGAGGGATTTTAAGTCCCTTGCGTCTACCAGTTCCGCCATCCGGGCAGCACGGCGCTACTGTACACATGGATGGCATGTTTGTCAATCAGTGGCATCTTGTGCTTATCTGTAGATTTTTCATGAAGTTCTGTGCTATCCTGAAACAGCATGCCGACGGGTCTCGGCGGCGCAATCAAATCCTGCAGGCTGGCCGGGCGCATGGTCGGTGCCCAGGCGATGGAGCACGTGAGACCGCCTGTTGGTTCGCATGGCCTGTGCTGCCTGACGGGAGGATCTTCCCGGGTCGGCAGATCGTGAAGTTCACAACGTGTCCGGGAAATGAAACGGGTTCTTCTTATCTTCAGCCTGCTGCTGCTCATCCTGCTGGGTGGCACGCTGGGCTACATGTTCCTTGAGAACACCAGCTTCTGGGACGGGCTGTATCTCACCGTCATCACCATAACCACGGTGGGGTACGGTGACCTGGTGCCCATCCATACATCGGGCAAGATCTTCACCGTCTTTCTCGTCTTCGCCGGTGTCAGCCTGGTAATGTATATCTTCGGCCGGATCACCGAGACCATGATCGAGGGCGGCCTGCGCAGGATAGTCGAGAGGAGGAAAATGGACAAGAAAGTCGCCCGGCTGCGGGACCACTACATCGTCTGCGGATTCGGACGGATCGGCAGGGTGATCAGCAAGATTCTCAAGGAGAACAACCGGCCGTTCGTGGTCATCGACAAGAACATCGAGGAACTCAGGGAAGTGGAGCGCCTGGGGTATATCGAGCTCCAGGGCGAGGCGTCCGACGATGACACCCTGCTGGCCGCCGGGATCAAGCGGGCCAGGGGCCTGATCGCCGTGGTCTCCTCGGACGCCGACAACCTCTACATCACGCTGACCGCGCGCGGCCTTAACCCGGACCTGTTCATCCTGGCCCGTTCAAGCGGGGTCAACGGCGTGGAGAAGAAACTCATGCGGGCCGGGGCCTCCAAGGTGATCTCGCCCTATTACATCGGTGCCCGCCGCATGGCCCAGCTCATCGTCCGGCCCACGGTCATGGATTTTATCGACCTCACCATGCACGCGGGCGACCTGGGCCTGCGCATGGAGGAACTCCTGGTCTCGAAGAGGGCCTCCATTGCCAACAAGAAACTGCAGGAGTCGGGCATCAGGAAGAACTATGACGTGATCGTGGTTGCCATAAAAAGAGAAGACGGCAAGATGCTGTTCAATCCCAAGCCCGACACCATGATCCTGCCCGGCGATATCATGATCGTCCTGGGCGAGCACGATCATATCACTGCCCTGGAAAAGGAGGTCTGAGGCCGGGGGGGGCGGTGGCTGACAACCTTTCTGCTCAGGCCGCGGTACCGGCCGCGGCGCTGCTGACGATGGCCAGCATCTCGCGGACCGCCTGGTCCAGGCCCACCAGCACGGCCCGGCTGATGATGGCATGCCCGATGCTCAGCTCCTCGATGGTGGCCAGGGCCGCTATCCTGTCCGTGGTGCGGTAGTCGAGGCCGTGGCCGGCGTTGACCCGCAGTCCCGATTCAAAGGCCAGCTCCGCCGACTGCTCGATGAGGCGGAACTCCCGGTCCTGTTCCTTTGCGTCCCGTGCGTCGCAGTAGCGGCCGGTGTGCAGCTCGACAAAGGTGGCCCCCACTTCGCGGGCCGCCTCGATCTGCTCCGCGTCCGGGTCGATGAACAGGGAGACCGGGATGCCGGCCTTGCGCATCCTGGCAATGGTCTTGCGGATCTTTTTCTCGTTGGCGATCACGTCCAGGCCGCCCTCGGTGGTCAGTTCCTTGCGTTTTTCCGGCACCAGGGTGACCATGTCCGGGCC
>WFUT01000008.1 GCA_015484845.1 Desulfobulbaceae bacterium | reverse complement strand
GCCCGATGAACTCAAGGGATTCTTCACCGGTGCCGGCGGGGGACAGGAGAGTGGCGGCGAGCCGGGAGACGACCGGGGGCGGGAGGCCGAGGTGAGGGTCTGCGTCCACGGCTGCGAGGTGGCCCTGATCTGTTACCTGATCGCGATCAGGGACAGGGAGAACAGCTACATGGGCCAGGTGCTGCTCCTCTCCGATGTCACGGAACTCAAGGCCATGGAAAAGGAGATGCGGCAGAACGAGCGGTTGGCGGCCGTGGGCAGGATGGCGGCAGGCGTAGCGCACGAGGTGCGCAACCCGCTCAGTTCGGTCAAGGGACTGGCCCTGCTGCTCAAGGACAAGTTCGCCAGCACGAGCCGCGAAAGCGAGATGGCGACCCTCCTGGTCCGGGAGGTGGAACGGATGAACCGGACCATCTCCGAGCTGCTCAGCTTTGCCCGGCCGGCCACCCTGGACCTGGCGCCGGTCGCCCTGGAGGAGCTGCTGCGTCAGTCTGTCCGCCTGATCGAGGCCGATGCCGCCAGTGACGCCATTGTCACCACCATGGCCATCGAGGAGGGGCTGCCGCCGGTCATGGCGGACCGGGACCGCTTGAACCAGGTCTTTATCAATATCATGCTCAATGCCGTCCAGAGCATGGAGCAGGGCGGGGAGCTGCGGGTCGCCGCCCGAACCCTTGCCGGCGGCGGCGGGGTCGAGGTGACCATCGCCGATACGGGCTGCGGCATGGACCGGGAGACCATGGAACAGGTCTTTTTTCCCTACTTCACCACCAGGGAGGGCGGCACCGGTATCGGCCTGGCCATTTCACAGAAGATCATCTCGGACCACGGCGGCACCATCCGCATGGAGAGCGAACCGGGCAGGGGCACCCTGGTCTCCATCGAGCTGCCCCTGGGCCCGGCCAGGGTACGGCAGTGCAACGGCCAGGGCGAGGGGAGCTGAAACGGGCCCGGGGCAGGGACAAGAAAGGGGCTTCAGACGGCCCTGCCGGCCGCCATGTCGGCGAAATTGGCGTCCAGGAATTCACACTCCGCCGGCGAGAGATCGAACCTGAGCTGGGCCTCGCGCAGGACCTGTTCCCTCTGTCTTTCCGGGTGTTCCTGTACCGTCTCGCTGATCCAGCGTATGGCCTTCTTCAGGGCCGCAGACCTGGTCTGCAGGGGTTTGGATTCTCCCATGGCAACCACCTGTCCTTTGAAATACGAGCTTGATTTTTCGGCAGAAATCCTTACAGTTAAGGAGAACGGCAACCGGTCCTCCCCTGGGCCGGCAGACCCGGCGCATGCCGGGGTACCGGCATGGTGGGGAGCAGGGGGGAAGGAGAGGTCGCATTCCTGCCGACACTGCCTCTATAGATAGCCGGATCACCATAACCTGGCCATCTTTTTTTCCGGCCGGCAAAAGGATCCCCTGCCGGCAAATCACTTCACTTCGGACCGGTTTTCGGATACAGTAGCAGGAGAAACAAGAACCAGACAGGACCGCCATGGAAAGTCTGACCGGACATTTTCTCATATCCACCCCGCAGATGCCGGACCCCCGCTTCCGGGAGCAGGTGATCTATCTCTGCGCCCACAACCAGGAAGGGGCCATGGGGCTCGTGATCAACAATCCCAGCAAGGAGATCACCCTGCTCGACGTGCTGCACGGGGCCAACATGCCCATTCCCGAGGGACCCCTGCCGCCGGTCTATATCGGAGGCCCGGTGGAGCTGGAGGCCGGTTTCATCCTCCACTCCTCCGAGTACCGCAAGGGGTTGGGCCTGGAGGTGACGCCGGAGGTGACCCTGTCGCGCGATGCCGGCATCCTCGAGGATATCTCCAGGGGCACCGGCCCGGCGCATTTCCTCTTCATGCTGGGGTATGCCGGCTGGGCCCCGGGCCAGCTTGAAAACGAACTCGTGGACAACTCCTGGCTGACAGTGCCCGGCGATATTGACGTGCTCTTTCATACGCCCGATGAAAGGAAGTGGAAGAAGGCGGCCCGGAAATTCGGCATCGATATCTCCACCTTCGGCGACATGATCGGCTATGCCTGACCATGCCGCAGGTGGCGCCGGGGCGTACAGCCCGCCGTGGCGCTGACAGGCGATCCCGCCGCTAAGTCGGATGGCCGGTCCGGATCGTAGGCCGCGGCCGCGACAGATCGATCATGAAAAGAGCGCCGTCCCTTGCGCTGCGGGCCGGTATTTCCGCGGGCAACCCCTCACCCGGCTGGGCGGCATCACAAACAGTGTAACCTCAATCCTGCCATTTTCGGATAGCCATGATGGAAAGCAAGAGTCCGCAGGCGCGGATCAGTGATATCTTCGAGTGCCGCCGCTGCGGTTACTGCTGCCACGGGGAGACCACGGTCTCCCTGGACGCCGAGGACCAGGAGCGGATGGTGGCGGCGCTGGGCATGAGCAGGGAAGAGGTCAGGGACCGCTACTGGCGGGTCACCGGCAACACCGTGCAGATGAAGATCGTCGACGGCCACTGCATCTTCTACAGCGAGTCCGAGGGCTGCACGGTGCACGAGGGACGGCCGTGGCGATGCGGCCAGTGGCCCCTGCACCCCAGTATCCTGCTTGACAAGGCCAACTTCACCGCCATCCGCACCTCCTGTCCCGGCATCAGCAGGGACCTGGAATACAGCGACTTCTGCGCCATCCTGCAGCGGCTGCAGGAGGAGCAGCGGCGGCTGCAGTTTTAAGTGCAGGATTCAGTGTGAAGTTTGTCTTTCCCTTCCTCGGCAGGACCAGGGAGAAGTACCTGGATGCCGGCATCCGTGACTATGCCGACCGCCTGGCCCGCTTTGTCGGGGTGGAACTGAAGGTGCTCAGGGAGAAACACGGTCACCGGGGGCCCGATGAACGGATCCGGCTCCAGGATGCGGACCAGCTCCTGGCCGCGACAGCACCGGGTGCCCTTGTCGTTGCCCTGGACCCGTCGGGCCGGCAACCGGACTCCGGGGAACTGGCGCGGCTGCTGACGGAGTGGGAAGACCGCGGCGTGCGACAGGTCTTCTTCCTGATCGGCGGCCATCTCGGCCTGCACCGGCGGGTCCTGGAGCGGGCCGACCTGGTGCTGTCCCTGTCGCGGCTGACCTTTACCCACGAGATGTCCCGTCTCATCCTGCTGGAACAGCTCTACCGGGCCTGGACCATCAAGGCCGGGCACAACTACCACCGGTAATCTTCCATGGATACCAGTTCCTACAGTGACAACATTCCCCAGGCAATGCACGATTTTGTCGAGTTGGTGCGGGAGGAGACCCCGGTGGAGCTCCACTCCATCCACGTGGTCGGCTCTGTCCTGACCCCGGACTTCCAGCCCGGCCGATCCGATATCAACTCGGTCATTGTCCTGGAACGGATCGATCTCACCTTTCTCGACTTCCTTGTCCGTCTCGGCGCCACCTTCCGGGAAAAGAAGATCGCGGCGCCCCTGCTCATGACCCCGCATTATATCGACAGGTCACTGGACGTGTTTCCCGTGGAGTTCTTCAATTTTCGCGAGATCCACCTGACCATGACCGGCGAGGACCTGCTGGCGCGGCTTGTTATCGACGATCTCAAGCTCAGGCTGCAGTGTGAACGCGAGGTCAAGTCCATGCTGGTCGGGCTGCGTCAGGGCTATCTCCGGGCCCTGGGCGATCCGGGGGGGATGGCGTCCCTGCTTGCCGGATCGGTGAAGTCCCTGCTGCCCCTGCTGCGGGCCCTGTGCCATCTCCGTCACCGCCCTCCCTCCCTGGCCGGCAGCGAACTCATCCGCAGCCTGCAGCAGCCGGAGCTGCCGGAGACCGACAGCTTTGAGGCCGTATTTGCCCTTTCCAGGCAGCAGGGGGAAAAACTGCCGGAAAAAGAGGCCCTCACCAGCCTCTTTGCCCGCTACTACCAGGCCATGGAGGCCCTGGCGGAGTACATTGATGCGCTGGCGTCCTGAGCTGGTACTGCTCCTTGTTCTTGTCCTGCTGCCGATCCTGCCGGCGCGGGCCGCATCACCTCCGGTGCCCCGGCAGCCGCCCGGCCGGGTGGTCGACCTGGCCGGTGTCATCGACACCCGGACCGAGGACCGGCTCGCGGGGCTCCTGCAGGATCTCGAGCAGAAGACCTCGGTGCAGATGGTGATCCTGACGGTGGATTCCCTGGACGGCGAGGATATCAACTCCTTTTCCCTCCGGGTGGCCGAACAGTGGAAGCTCGGACAGAAGGGGAAGGATAACGGCCTGCTGCTGTCCGTTGCCGTCAGGGACCGGAAGTACCGTTTCGAGGTGGGCTACGGTCTCGAGGAGGTCCTGCCCGACAGCCTGGTGGGCACCATCGGCCGCCGGGCCCTGGTACCATGGTTCAGGAAGGGAGAGTATGGCCGGGGCATCCTGGTGGCCACCGGCGAGGTCATCCGGGTGCTGGCCAAACATTACGGCGTCACCATCACCGGCCTGCCGCAGCAGAGGATGCGGCGCAGCAGGAACAACTCCACGGACAGCCTGGTCTTCTTCCTGATCTTCCTTGGCGTTGTCGTGGTGGGTGCCATGCGCCGGGGCAGGAGG
>WFUT01000007.1 GCA_015484845.1 Desulfobulbaceae bacterium | reverse complement strand
CTTCCAGGAACATACCCTCTTCCCCCACCTGAACGTGGAAAAAAACGTGGCCTACGGCTGCAGGGACCCGCAGCGGGTCGGCGAGCTGCTCGCCATGCTGCGCATCCGCCACCTGGCGGACAAGAGGCCGCAGCAGATCTCCGGCGGTGAACGGCAGCGGGCCGCCCTGGCCCAGGCCCTGGCCTCGGCACCGGACGTGCTGCTCCTGGACGAACCCTTCTCGGCCCTGGACAATACCACCCGCCACAGGCTGCGCCTGGAACTGAAACGGCTGCAGCATCACCTCCGGATCCCCATCATCATGGTCACCCACGACCTGGACGAGGCCCGCCAGCTCGGGGACCACCACATCCGCCTGCACAGGGGCGCGGTCACACAACCTGCCCGCAAAGCGAACAGGCCGGCCCTGCTGCCGGACTCGCTGCCCGGCCTCGGCCGGGCAGCGGTTCAGCGGTATTCCGGCCGTTTGAGGTTGAACTTCTTCATCCGGTAGCCGATCTGGCGCTGGGTCAGGCCGAGTTCGCGCGCCGCCCTGGCCTGGACCCAGCCGTTGCGGATCAGGGCCGCCTTCACCTGTTCCCGCTCGATCTCTTCCAGGGATTTCCGTGTCGTTGCGCTCCATGCCACCTCGCTTCCCATCTCCACTTCCGCCTGCGGCGCAGGGACAGCAGGGCCGGCGAATCCCCCTGGCGGTGTCTCTGCCCGGCCGCGGAAGAAATGGTCCGGCAGGTCTTCGGTGTGCAGCACATCATCGTTTGCCAGGATGACCAGGCGTTCCACCAGGTTCTGCAGTTCACGCACGTTGCCCGGCCAGTCATAGGCGGTGAGATAATCCAGGAAGTCTTTGGACATGCGGATCTTTTTCTTGTTGCGCCTGTTACTGATGCCCAGGAAATGATCGAGCAGGAGCGGGATGTCCTCGCGACGGGCGCGCAGGGGCGGCAGGACAATGGGCACCACGTTGAGCCGGTAGTAGAGATCATTTCTGAACCGCCCCTCGGCCACGGCCTCTTCCAGGCTGACATTGGTGGCGGCCACGATGCGCACGTCCACGGTCATGGTCCTGCTGGAGCCCAGCCGCTCGAACTGCTGCTCCTGCAGGACCCGCAGCAGCTTGGCCTGCAGCGACATGGGCATCTCGCCGATCTCGTCCAGGAACAGGGTCCCCTTGTCGGCCAGTTCGAACCGCCCCACCCTGGCCGTGCCTGCCCCGGTGAAGGCACCCTTCTCGTGTCCGAAAAGTTCGCTCTCCAGGAGGGTCTCAGGCAGGGCGGCGCAGTTGATCTTGACAAAGGGCTTGCTCCGCCGGGGCCCGGCCTCGTGGATGGCCCTGGCCACCAGCTCCTTGCCCGTGCCCGACTCGCCCAGCAGCAGCACCGTGGCCCGGCTGGGGGCCACCCGCTCGATGGACCAGAAGACCTCCTGCATGGGCTTGGAATGGCCGATGATGAAATGCTGGCGGTGGCGGTCGTGGAGCTGGGCCCTGAGGCTCCGGTTTTCCTGGACCAGTTTCTGCCGGTCCCTGCGGATGGCCTGGTTCAGGCTCAGGAACTGGGCGATCAGGGTGGCCACCACGCTGAGGAAACGGACATCCTCCTCAAAGGAGACATCCAGGTCAAAGAGCCGGTCCACGCTGAGCACCCCCACCGGGACCTCGCCCAGGACCACGGGCACACCGATGAAGGCGATGGTCTTCTTGCTGTAGTCGTTGCGGGCGCCGGTCCGGTTCAGGAACAACGGCTCGCTGGAGACATCGGGGACGATAAAGGGCGAGACCGTGCTGAAGACCTGGCCATAGATGCCCTCGTCCAGGCCGTAGACACCACGCTGTTCCTCTTCCACGCTGAGGCCGTAGGAGGCGCGGATGGTCAGGTGCCGGTTCTCCTCGTCCAGCAGGGCCAGGGTGGCCCGTTCCATGCGCAGCGTATCGTGGAGCACCTTCAGGATCGCGGACAGGGCGGTATCAAGATGCACTGCCGAGCCGATGAGCTGGACGATCCGGTAGAGGGCCTTGAGCTCAAGCGTTGCCGTGGCCGATCGCTCCCGGGCACGGGAGGTGGTCGCTGTTTTCATGTTCTGTTCCATGCGTCTGGTGCAGAGGGTCCATGGGACCTGAATCCTGCACTTTCTCGCCCTGCCGGATTGGCAATTGCAGGATTCAGGTGGGAAGTGTCTTCCTGTTCCAGGGCAAAATGCAAAATACATTCCCGGGCCCACCTTTCTCTCCCCTCGTGCACCATCCCGCCGCTCTCCCCTGCCGCGGCCGCCGGACGAGCCGGCCGGGCCACGTGGCCGCCGGCAACCATAAATGGCGCCAGATCAGGACCATGGAGGAGCCCTTGCCACCCGTATCCGGTGCCGGATCCATGCCGGGCCGGTGGTTGCCAAAGGACCGGCAACATGGCCCGCCCCCTGGCAGGGGGCCCGGACATCCCGGTCGCAGCTGACAATAACGTTATAAATCAGCCAGCATGGATATAATTATTTACAAAAATGTGTTGACGGCGGTGACCAGGCAGGCGGGCGGGGCGGCAAAAGGAGCGCAGGGACGGGCAACCGTGTCCCGGGAAGCAAGGGCCGGGCCATGGCACACATCATGAAAGAGCAAGGGAGAGCCTGGTTGCAGCTGGTGACCGGGGAATCGCGGGCCGCAGACGGCCTCGGGCAGGACAAGTGGTCCGCCCCGAAGGGCGGGCCAGGAGGACAGCAGACGATGAACAGGTTTTTTGCAGGTATTATTGATTCCACCCTGCGCGAGGGGGAACAGGCGCCGGGGGTAACCTTCAGCCGCCGGGACAGGACGACCCTGGTCAGGGACCTGGTGCGCCTCGGGGTTGACGAGATCGAGCTGGGTATCGCCGCCCCTGCCAATGACCACATCCCGGCCCTGGTCAACCGGGCCAGGCAGGATGGCGGCAACCGCTGCCGCCTGGGCCTCTGGTGCCGCTGCCGGCCGGAGGACATCCGTTTTGCCGCCCGCTGCCGGCCGGACGTGCTCTCCCTGTCCATGCCGGTCTCGGACCTGCATATCCATCAACGGCTGCGCAGGAACCGGGCCTGGGTGGCGGAAACGGTTGCAGCGTCCGTCCGCCGGGCCCTGGACCTGGGCATCCCCCGGGTGGCGGTGGGCCTGGAGGACGGCAGCCGGGCGGACACGGAATTCCTCCTCCGGGTAGCGGCGATTGCCCGGGAGGCCGGCGCCTTCCGGGTACGGCTTGCCGATACCGTGGGTATCTGCTCCCCGGCCACCCTGGCCGGGCTGGTCCGGAGGTTGCGCGAGAAAGTGGACATCGAGATCGGGGTCCATTGCCACAACGATTTCGGCATGGCCACGGCAAACTCCATTGCCGCCCTGGAGGCGGGCGCCGGCTCGCTCGATGCCACGGTGCTCGGCATCGGCGAGAGGGCCGGCAACTGCCGCCTCGAGGAGGTGATCGGCTTCCTGGCCCTGCAGCGGGGCTGCCGCCGCTACCGGCCCGAGCTGCTGCCCGGGCTGTGCCGCCGGGTGGCCCGGGCAGGCGGACTGACCATTGCCGAAAACCATCCCCTGGTCGGTGCCAGGCTCTTTACCTGCGAGACCGGCCTGCACCAGCACGGCCTGGCAGTGAACCCGGCAACCTACGAGCCCTATGACCCCGGCCGGGTCGGGGCAGAAAGAAAACTCCTCTTTGGCCTGAAGACAGGGACACGGGCCGTCCACCTGCACCTGGCCAGGCAGGGGATCGAGCTGACCGGGCCGCAGCTCAGGCGCCTGGTCTCGTCGGTGCGGGCCCTGGGCAGGACCGTGGACGAGGAACAGCTCCTGCTCCTTGCCGGCCGCCAGGCAAAAACGGTGCGCAAGTCGCCACAACCATCCTGATCCGGCACGGCTCTCAGGGGGAACTGATCTCCCGCAGCCAGCTCCGGACGTGGCGCCTCCTGGCCCGATCCTGCAGTCTCTCCCTGATCCGATCCGAGACATCCTCCCAGGCCATGCGCTGCGCCGGCTCGATCCCGTCACAGCGGAGGAGGTGAAAGCCGAGCTCGGTCTCCAGGATGCCGCTGATCTCTCCCCGGGCGAGCGAAAAAAGGGCCCGGTCGAGGCGGGGATAGAGCGTCCCCCTGCTGACAGTGCCCAGCAGTCCCCTGTTGAGCGCCGACGGACACTCCGAGTGGGCGGCCGCCTCGTCGCCGAAGCGGGAGGGCTCCTCCAGCAGGCGCGCCCTGATGGCCTCCAGGCGGGCGCGGGAGTTGGGGCGCAGGTTCTCCGGCGGCCCCGAACTGCTGATGGTGATCAGTATCTGGCGCACGGTGCGCTGTTCCGGCCGGGTGAACTCGGCGGCATGGTCCTGGTAGTATGCCCTGGCCTCTTCCAGGCCGACCCGGGGTGCGCTGTCCCCTACCAGCTCCAGGACCGCCCCCACCGCCAGTTCCTCGCGCAGGCCGCGGACAAGGTCCTCCAGCTCCATGCCGTGCCGGGCAAGATCGCGCTCAAACTCCTCCCTGCTGTCATAGCGGCCGATAATGAGCTCCAGGGCGTGGCCCACGGTCTCCTCCCCCACCACGATCCTCCCTGCCTCCTGCCTGGACAGGATCAGGCCGTGCAGTTGCTGTTCCTGGGCCACCAGATCGTCAAGCCGTGCCTGCTGCTCCGGGTTCAGCCCCGACGTCGGCCCTCCGAAGCGGCGCAGGGCGATCTTGAAACGAAGGTAGGGTGTGGAATCCTGAGCCATGCTGTCCTCTCCCATGTAAACAGTGCCATTTCCTGCAGCGTAGCAGCCCGGCCCGGCACGAACAAGGAAATTATCTTCCTGATCCCGTGATTTTCCCGGCACCACGGCCTGACACAAATGTCGTGGCTCTACCTTTTTGTCCCCTTGTCCACATTTCTGGGTCGCCGTCCCGGCGCCCCGGGGAGGACAAAAATGTCCTCCACCATGCTAACGCATCAACAAAACAGAATTTTTTTAATTCATGGCCGCATGGCACACCCCTTGCCATTCCCAAGGGCAAACAGGGAATCCCCTGCACCCCCACGAACATACCCCGGACAGAGCCGGGAGAAACAACCTATCACACAGGAGGAAGAACCAATGAGGAAAGTGGCAATCTACGGCAAGGGCGGCATCGGCAAGTCCACCACCACCCAGAACACGGTGGCGGGCCTGGTCGAGATGGGCAGGAAGGTGATGGTGGTCGGCTGCGATCCCAAGGCCGATTCCACCCGGTTGCTGCTGGGCGGCCTGGCCCAGAAATCGGTGCTCGACACCCTGCGCGAGGAAGGCGAAGACGTGGAACTTGAAGATATCCGCAAGAAAGGATACGGCGGCACCTGGTGCGTGGAGTCGGGCGGCCCCGAGCCCGGTGTCGGCTGTGCCGGCCGTGGCATCATCACCTCCATCAACATGCTGGAGTCGCTTGGCGCCTACGAAGAGAGCGAGGAGCTCGACTATGCCTTCTACGATGTCCTCGGCGACGTGGTCTGTGGCGGATTCGCCATGCCGATCCGTGACGGCAAGGCCCAGGAGATCTACATCGTCTGTTCGGGCGAGATGATGGCCATGTACGCGGCCAACAACATCAGCAAGGGTATCACCAAGTTCGCCCAGTCCGGCGATGTCCGCCTGGGGGGCCTGATCTGTAACTCCCGCAAGGTGGACAACGAGAAGGAGATGATCGAAAAGTTTGCCGAGCGGCTCGGCACCCAGATGATCTACTTCGTGCCCCGGGACAATGACGTGCAGCGGGCCGAGATCAACCGCCAGACCGTGATCGAATGGAAACCGGACGCCCCGCAGGCCAACGAGTACCGCGGCCTGGCCAAGGCCATTGACGAAAACGACAACTTTGTCATTCCCACGCCGCTGGAGATCGAGGAGCTGGAAGAGCTGCTCATGGAGTTCGGTCTCATGAACTGAACACGGTTTCCGGCAGATCCACAGTTCTGAAGACAAAAAACAAAAAACTTTCGTGGCAGGAACCGGCTGCCTGGTCCGGGTTGTCCCCTGACCGGATGCCGGTCGCGCCACGACCCGACAAGGAGAATATCTCATGCTTATGATCAGAGCCATTGTCAGACCGGAAAAGACCGACGCCATCCTGGCCGCCCTGATGGACGCCGGCTTTCCGGCGGTCACCAAGTACTCGGTCGCCGGCCGCGGCAAGCAGCGGGGCATCAAGATCGGCGACATCACCTATGACGAGATCCCCAAGACCATGCTCATGTCCGTGGTTGGCGACGAGGACAAGGACTTCGTCATCCAGACCATCATGGACACGGCCCGCACCGACGAGAAAGGCGCCTTTGGCGACGGCAAGATCTTTGTCAGCGAGGTGGAGGAGGTCTACACCATCAGTTCCGGGCTCAAGGAAGTCTCCACCCCGGACGAGGAGGTTGCGGCATGAAGGAAGTCATCGCGGTCGTGCGGATCAACATGATGAACCAGACCAAGAAGGCCCTGGACGAGGCCGGCATCGACGCCTACTTTGCCCGCGAGGCCCAGGGGCGCGGCAAGGGGTTTGTCAATCCCATGGTCCTGGAGGGCGCGGAACAGGGATACGAGGAAGCGGCCTCCATCCTGGGCGAGAAGGGCAAGCTCTACCCCAAGCGGATCATCACCGTGGTGGTCGAGGATTCCCGGGTGGACGACGTGGTCCAGGCCCTGATCGGGACCAACCAGACCGGCATGCCCGGCGACGGCAAGATCTTTGTCCTGCCGGTCAAGGATGCGGTGCGCGTCAGGACCGGCGAGACCGGCGAGGCGGCCATCGCCTGAGCCCGGTGACAAACGATAACAAACCTTTGCAGAGTTCAAGGTCAGGGAGAAAAACACTATGGCAACAGCAGAAAAAAAGATGGTGCGGCTGGACCCCACCGACGTCAAGGCGGAGCTGCTCAAGAAGTACCCGCCCAAGGTGGCCCGCAAGCGCGCCAAGCAGATACTGATCAACGAGGCCCTGGAGAACGGGACGCCGGAGATCACGGCCAATGTCCGGACCATTCCCGGCATCATCACCATGCGCGGCTGCACCTATGCCGGCTGCAAGGGCGTGATCATGGGGCCGACCAGGGACATCGTCAACCTGGTGCACGGGCCCATCGGCTGCAGTTTCTACGCCTGGCTCACCCGGCGTAACCAGACCGACGCGGGCGAGGATGGCGAGAACTACATGAACTACTGTTTCTCCACCGACATGCAGGACTCGGACATCATCTTCGGCGGCGAGAAAAAACTGGCCAAGGCGATCCAGGAGATCTACGACCTGATGCACCCCAAGTCCATCACCGTCTTTGCCACCTGTCCCGTGGGGTTGATCGGCGACGATATCCACACCGTGGCAAAAAACATGAAGGAGAAGCTGGGCGACTGCAATGTCTTTGCCTTCAGCTGCGAGGGGTACAAGGGGGTCAGCCAGTCGGCGGGCCACCACATCGCCAACAACCAGATCTTCCGCCACCTGATCGGCGAGAACGACGAGCCCAGGGAGGGCAAGTACCGCATCAACCTGCTGGGCGAGTACAACATCGGTGGCGACGGTTTCGAGATCGACCGGATCTTCAAAAAGTGCGGCATCACCTGCCTGGCCACCTTTTCCGGCAACTCCACCTATGACCAGTTCGCCACCGCCCACCAGGCCGACCTGAACGCGGTCATGTGCCACCGTTCCATCAACTACGTGGCCGACATGCTGGAGACCAAGTTCGGTATCCCCTGGATCAAGGTGAACTTCATCGGCGCCCATGCCACGGCCAAGTCGCTGCGCAAGATCGCTGCCTACTTCGAGGACCAGGAGCTCATCGACCGGGTCGAGGAGGTGATCCGCGAGGAGATGCCGGAGGTGGAAAAGGCACTGGCCGATGTCAGGCCCCGCACCGAGGGCAAGACGGCCATGCTCTTTGTCGGCGGTTCCCGGGCCCACCACTACCAGGAACTGTTCCGGGAACTGGGCATGAAGACCATCTCGGCCGGCTACGAGTTCGCCCACCGCGACGACTACGAGGGCAGGCACGTCCTGCCCACCCTCAAGGTGGATGCCGACAGCCGCAACATCGAGGAGATCGAGGTCGAGCCGGACGAGAAACGCTTTCGGCCGCGCAAGAGCGAGGAAGAACTCAAGGCCCTGGAGGCCGAGGGGCTCAAGTTCAAGGAGTACCGCGGCCTGATCCCCGAGATGGAGGAGAATACCCTGGTCATCGACGATCTCAACCAGTACGAGGCGGAAAAGCTGGTGGAGCTGATGCAGCCGGACATCTTCTGCGCCGGCATCAAGGAGAAGTTCTCCATCCAGAAGCTCGGCGTGCCCATGAAACAGCTGCACAGCTACGACTCCGGCGGACCCTATGCCGGTTTCAAGGGCGCGGTCAACTTCTACCACGAGATCGACCGGCTGGTCAACTCCAGGGTCTGGGGCTACATGAAGGCCCCGTGGCAGGAGAACCCCCAGCTCTCCGCCGCCTACGTCTGGGAGTAATTTTTTTATATTCTCCCCATCTTACAGCGAGCAACGGGCCCGGCCCGGCCGGGCCCTTCACCACAGAGGTTTGACAATGTTACTCAGGCATACCCCGAAAGAGATCAGCGAGCGCAGCGCGGTCACCATCAACCCGGCCAAGACCTGCCAGCCCATCGGCGCCATGTACGCCGCCCTGGGGATCCATGGCTGCCTCCCCCACAGCCATGGTTCCCAGGGCTGCTGCGCCTACCACAGATCAACCCTTACCCGGCACTACAAGGAACCAATCCCGGCCGCCACCAGCTCCTTTACCGAGGGCGCCTCGGTCTTCGGCGGCCAGGCCAACCTGATGCAGGCCTTCAACAACATCTTTTCGGTCTACAACCCCGATGTCATCGCCGTGCACACCACCTGCCTGTCCGAGACCATCGGTGACGACCTGCCCCAGATCAGGAAAAAGGCGATCAAGGAGGGCAAGATCCCGGAGGGCAAGTACGTACTCTGCGCCTCCACGCCGAGCTATGTCGGCTCCCATGTCACCGGGTTTTCCAGCATGGTCAAGGCGATGACCGAGTTCTCCGAGTCCACGGGCAAAAAGAACGGCCGCGTCAACATCATCCCCGGCTGGGTCGAGCCCTGCGACATGGAGGAGATCAAGCGGATGAGCGGCCTGCTGGGGGTCGATGCCATCGTCTTCCCGGACACCTCCGGCGTGCTCAACGCGCCGCTCACCGGCGAGTACAAGATGTTTCCCGACGGCGGCACCACCATGGCCGACCTCAAGGCCACCGGCGACGCCGTGGGCACCCTGGCCCTGGGCCAGTGGTGCTCGGCGGACGCGGCCCGGGAACTGGACAAGAAGCACAAGGTACCGGCCACGGTCCTGGACATGCCGTTCGGCCTCAGGGCCACGGACCGGTTCGTCGATGCCCTGCGCACCATTGCCGGGGTCACGGTGCCCGAGCAGATCGCGGTGGAACGCGGCCAGCTGGTGGACATGATCAGCGACATGCACCAGTACCTGTACCACAAAAAGGTGGCCCTGGCCGGTGATCCGGACCAGCTCATCAGCATGACCGAGTTCCTGGTCTCCATCGACATGCTGCCCGTGCACATCGTCACCGGCACGCCGGGCAAGAAGTTCGAAAAACGGATCCGCGAGATCACCGCCGAAACCGGCGTCGAGGTCAATGTCAAGGCCAAGGGCGACTTCTTCCTGCTCCACCAGTGGATCAAGAACGAGCCGGTCGATCTCCTGATCTCCAATACCTATGGCAAGTACATCGCCCGGGACGAGGACATCCCGCTGGTCCGCTGGGGATTCCCGATCCTCGACCGGCAGGGGCACCAGTATTTTCCCACCGTGGGGTACAAGGGCGGTATCAGGCTGCTGGAGAAGATCCTGACCGCGCTCCTTGACCGCAAGGACCGGGACGACGAGGACAAGAAATTCGAGCTGGTACTGTAGACCATCGCGTGGCGGGGCGGGCAGCCCCGCCACCACAGACAGGATGCACCCATGACCCTTGTCCCCTTCCCAGAGCACAAACGTCGCCCTCCCAGGGCGCTGGACTGGCTGGTCCTGCCCCTGGCGCCCCGGGCCAACAATCGCATCCGCTTTGCCGCCCCGGTCGGCAGTCCCATGCCAGTGGACCGCGCCGTGGCATGGATTGGCGAGCTTACGGCCAGGAGGCGCAGGATTCACGGCATCGACATCCGCGGCCCCGGCGATGCCCTGGCCGAGCCGCACCATCTTTTCCAGGCCGTGGAGAACCTGCGCGGAAAATGGCCAGACCTTGCCATCCGCATCACCACCATCGGCCTGGGATCAGCGGCCCTGGCTGCCCGCCTGGCGGAAGCGGGCGTGGACGAGGTGATCCTGCAGGTGGACGCGGTCCACGGCGAAATCATGGAGCAACTCTATGCCTGGATCCGGCCGGGCCGCAGGACCATACCCCTGGCAGAGGTGACCGGGCAGCTGGCCAGTGAGCAGAAGAACGGCGCAGAGGCCCTGGTCCGGGCCGGTCTCGGGGTCCGGATCATGACCACGGTCTATCCCGGCATCAACGACAACCACCTGGGCGAGATCGCGGCGAGCATGGCCCGGGCCGGGGCAGCGTCCATATCCGTGCTGCCCTTTACCGCCACACCGGCGGCCATGGCAGCGGAAAAGGCGTGTCCGCCCTCCTGCGATACCCGGACCCTTGACCGGGCCCGGGCCCATGCGGCCGCCCACCTGCCCCTGGAAGCGGCGCCGTCCACGACCGGGGCCGAGTGCGGCGCGGTACCGAGGCCGCTCCGGGACGAGGGACTGCCCAGGCCCACGGCCGCGCGGCCCCATGTCGCCGTGGCGAGCTCCAACGGCATGGACATCGACCTGCACCTGGGCGAGGCCGACCGGTTGCTGATCTACGGTCCCCGGGAGGACGGCCTGGCCTGCCTGCTCGAGGCGCGGCCGGTCCCGCCGGTGCCACCCGGCGTATCGCGCTGGCAGAACCTGGCCGGGACCTGCCTGCACGACTGTTTCGCCGTTCTCGTGGCCAATGCGGGGGAGGCCCCGAAAAAGGCGCTGCGGGAGCTCGGCATCCGGGTCATGATCTGCAGCGACAACATCGAGGGCACGGTGGACGTCCTCTTTGGTGGCGGCAAAAAGAAACGAAACAAAGAGACAAAAGAATAGGAGAGAACAATGGCCATACCAGAACGGCAGATCATCCTCTGCCAGAGCTTCCGGGTTGCCGGAGACAAGAAGGGACTCTGCCACAAGCAGACCGACGGCTTTCTGCAGTACATCGAGGAAGAGGTGCTGGACCGGGGGCTCGACTGCCTGGTCAGCGCCACCACCTGTCTCAAGCAGTGCGAAAAGGGGCCGGTGATGGTGATCCAGCCGGAGAACTGGTGGTTCGGCGGCGTGGACTCCGAGGACGCCATTGACGCCATCCTCGATGGCCTGGAAGAGGGCGCCCCGGCCGAAGACTACCTCCTGCCCGGCTGATGCCGATGGAATGCACCAGGCAGGGTTTGGCGGCAACAACCAGCGCCCGGGTCCGCCATGGTCGGCCCGCGGACATCGACGCCCTGCTCGACCTGCTCCGGACCCTGTTTGCGATCGAGGAGGATTTCGTCTTTGACCGGGCAAAGGCGCGCCAGGGCCTGGAGCTGCTGCTGGATGCGGCCACGGCCACGGTGCTTGTTGCCGAGGATGATGGCCGGGTCGTGGGCATGTGCACCGGCCAGGTGGTCATCTCCACGGCCGAGGGTGGTCCGGCGGTGCTGGTCGAGGACGTGGTGGTGCAGCCGGCCTGGCGGGGACGCGGCATCGGCAGGGCGCTGCTCGACGCCCTGGCCGCCTGGAGCGGAAGACAGGGCGCAAGACGGATGCAGCTCCTGGCCGACCGTGGCAACGGGGACGGCCTTGCCTTTTACCACCGCACCGGCTGGCAGTGCACACAACTCATCTGCCTGCGGAAGAAGCATTTCCCGGGCACGGGACACTCTTCTCCGCCGGGACAGGGCCAACCAGGCGCAGACAACACGGAGGGATCATGAACACGACAGTACAGAGAGATATCAGGCCCATGCCCGAGATCAGCGGCTGGCAGGAATTCCTCGAACAGGGCCGGGGCTACCTGAAGACCGCCACCAGGGGCTATGGCAGGCGCAGAAAGGTCTTCACGCCGGAGATCCTCTACAACCTGATTGCCATGGCCATTGAAAAATTCGTCATGGCCGCCCTGATGCGGCAGGGCACCCTGCCCTACAACCACACCATGGCCGATCTCGTCGAGGCCATGGATGCCCTCTTCCCCGACGCCATCGAGGAGTTCCGGGAAGGGCTGCTGGCCCTGGACCACTACCAGGAGATCTGCGCCCTGGACACCTACTCCATCAGGCCGCCCTCCATGGCGGAGATACCGGCCATGCTGGAACTGGCGCACGGGCTGCGGCAGAGGCTGGAAAGCACGGCCGTCCGGACCACGTCCCCCGTGGGCACCGGCAATGCATGATCAGGAGGAAAAAAAGACCATGGCGCCAAGAAAACTCGGGGTGGTGAAGACCATTGTCGAATCAGCGGGCATGGACATCGGCCATGTCTGGGACGACCTGGTCTTTCTCAACCACACCGGACTTATCCTGCAGTTTACCGACAGGGAGGATATCATGCTGATCCACAGAAACTCCGAGGGAGAGCTCTCCGTACTTGACCGGGCGATCAGCCTGCTCAAGGAGACAGCGCTCCTCTATGCCATGACCTTTCTCGACGGCGAGGATTTTCTCCTCTCCCAGGAGGATGACGAGAACCTGCGCCTGGAGTTCCTGGAGCCCGGCTGACAACCGGCATGGCCGAGCGCCGGTACCACCGGGACAGACACGGTACGGGAGCAAATCGCGAGAGCAAATCATCAGGAAAACAACAGGAGAGGGAAAGGGACAGCCATGGTCTGCCCATGGCGTGCAGGCCGGATCAGGTTCTCTTCCCCCCTGGCACCCAAAGGGACATACCATGGCCAAGAAAGACGTTGAAGACCTGCTCATCGCAGGTGGAGAGGACAAGCACCTGCGGGCGAAATACGACCAGCCCGCCACCATGGAGGAATTTGTCGCCCTGGCAGCCACGGACGGTTACCACTTCACGGTGGAGGAACTGGCCCAGGTGCTGCGGGAATCAGGCGATGTCTTTGACAAGCACGGCAACCCGCCCAAGCGTTCCATCTGGTGGACATAGGCCGGCTGCACCCCTGCCTGCGGCAGGGGATCCCGCCGACCTTGAAAGGCCCACCGGCCGTGCCACCCGGCGCGGTGGCACGGGATTGGGACCAGGGGTGCTTACACCCCTGCATGCCGCGGCCGGCGCGCCCCGCCCGGGGCTGCGGCCCCCGGTTTTCGCCCCCTGTCAGGGCCAGACCAGGGACTTGTAGATCCAGCCGCTGATCCGGGGATGGGAGATCTTGATCCAGTCTCCCTTGGTGGCGATCTTCTTCAGGATGACCTCGCGGGCCACGGTGCCGACCTTGCTGTAGTTCTTGCCCGGGCCACTGCGCACGTTGCCTTCCTTGACCTTGACGATCACATAGGGGGTCTTGCTCACCAGCGAGCCATAGATCCAGCCCTTGTCGTTTTCAAAATCAGAGACCTTGATCCATTTTCCCTGCCGGGAAAGGACCTTGAGGGGATACCCCGCGGGCAGCTGGTACAGGGTTTCATACTTGGTATCCGGGCCCGAACGGAGGTTGACGTTATCCTTGACCACGCTGACATACTCGGCGGCAAGGGCGACGCCCGCCGTGGCGCACAGCATGGCCACGGCCACGGCGCCGATCTTCATCCTTCCCATGAGTCGGTTGCTTTTCATCTCGATCTCCTTCTTGCTTCAGACAGCTTGTTCGACAGGATGGTTCATCCCGTGATATACATCAAAAATTCCAGGTTTCCCTTGGCCCCCCGGACCGGCGATTCGGTCACGCCCCGGCACTGCAGCCCTGCCTCGCGGACATACTCCTCCACCATGGCGACCGCCTGCCGATGCAGTTCCCGCCTCCGCACCACGCCCCCCCTGGCCACCTTTTCCCGGGGCAGCTCGAACTGCGGCTTGACCAGGGCGATGATCCGCACCCCCTGCCGAAACAGCGCGGCCAGGGGCTCCAGCAGCAGGTGGAGCGAGATGAACGAGGCATCGATGACACCGAGGTCCAGGGGTTCAGGGATCTCCTGTTTCGTGAGATAACGGGCATTGGTCCGTTCAAGCACCACCACCCGCGCATCGCGGCGCAGCGTCCAGTCCAGGACGCCGTAGCCCACGTCGACGCTGTAGACCCTGGCCGCCCCGTGCCGGAGCAGGCAGTCGGTAAAACCGCCCGTGGAGCAGCCGATATCGGCACAGATGCAACCGGCCGGGTCAACGGCAAAGGCGGCAAGCCCGGCAGCGAGCTTGTCACCACCGCGACTGACATAGGTCTTTTTCTGCTCCAGCTCCAGGCGGCAGTCGGCCAGGACCTGGCTGGCCGCCTTGCCGGCATAGGTGCCGTTGACCAGCACCCGCTGCTCCTCGATCAGGGCCCGGGCCTGCTCCCTGTCCGCGGCCAGGCCGCGCTCCACCAGCAGGGAGTCGAGCCGCTTCCTGGCAGCCACGCCCGACGCGGCCGCCTAGAGGTTTGCCAGCCGCTTGCGGGCCGTGGCCGCCTCCGGGCTGCCGGCATAGTCCTTGATCAGCTTCTTGTAGATGATCTTGGCCGTCTCGTGATCGGTCAGTTTTTCGAACGACATTCCCTGCTTGAGAAGGGCGGCCGGCGTATGGGGATCGCGGGCATGGTTGGAGATCACCTTCTGGTAGTCAAGGATGGCCAGGTCATACTCGCCCTGGTTATAGAGGCACTCGCCCATGTAGAACAGGGTCTCGGCGGCCCTGGCCCCCTTGGGGTTGCCGGAGAGGACCTGCTCGAACAACCGGTAGGCGTCCTTGTACTTCTTGGCCTTGTACAGGGCCATGGCCCGGCTGAAGGGTCCGGCGGTGGTGTTGGGGGTGGTCACCACCTGCACCGAGCCCTTGCCCTTGCTGACAGCCGGTGCCGGCCGGGCGCTCTTGCCCGGCTCGGTCGGGCCGGCCGCGGCCGAGACCACCTTGCCGGAACCGACCCTGACCTTGCGCCGCTCAGGCGTGACCCGGACAGCCTCGCCGGTGGCGGCGACCACGACCCGCCTCCGGGCCGCCTCGGCGCGCCGGGCCGCCTCGCGGGCCCGTTCCTCGGCGGCACGAATCTTCTCCTGCTGCATCTTGCTGAAGACGGCACTCAGCCGGTCGACCTTCTGTTCCAGTTCCTGGATCTTCTGTTCATTCTCGGCCCGGAGCTGTTCAACGGTTTTCTGCAGGGTGGCCAGGTCCTGGTTCGTTTTTTCCCGGAACTGGGTGGCCCGGTGCTCGGACTCCTCGATCCGGGACTTCAGACGGAGGGTCTCGTCCGCGACCTGGTCGATCTTGGACACCGAACTGGCCTGCCGCTTCTGGATCGTCCCCACGGCCTTGGTCCGGACCTCCTCGACCTTCTGGTTGACGGCACGGATCTGGTAGTTGAGCTCCCTGACCTCGTCCTGGGTGGCACACTGGGTGAGCAGCAGGAGCGAACAGCCCGCAATGGCTAGGTTTCGTATCATTTTCATAGGCATTCCTCTTTGATCATCTGGCTATCTTGCAAAACGTAACCCCTCAATCCTGCCCTCCGGGATTGGCAATTGCAGGATTCAGGTAATCCGTCAACGGGGAAGAGCGAAGCAGGGCCGTCGCCTGGACGCCGCGACCTTGTTGCGCAACCGCTACCTGGGCCGCGGCGACCACTGTGGATAGGACTGGTTGCCCTTCAGCTTGAAGAGCACACGCAGGTCCTTGCCGTTGGCAAGGGCCGCGCAGATCTCCGAGTGGCCGTTGCGGCTCCGGGAAAAGGCGATCTGCCGTCCGTCCGGTGACCAGGTCGGCGATTCATACTTCCCCCAGGCCGTGGTCACCTGGCGCGGCGTGCCACCGGCCGGATCAATGGTAAAGATCTGGTAATGGCCGTCAACGAGACTGGTATAGGCGATCCGGTCACCCTTGGGCGACCAGGAAGGCTCACTGTTTTCCACGCCCTGGAAGGTCAGCCGGCGGACCTTGCGGCTGGCCATGTCCATGATGTAGAGCTGCGGCCTGCCACTGCGGTCGGAGACAAAGACCAGGGATTTGCCGTCCGGAGAAAACGAGGGCGAGACATTGATCCCCTCTCCCCGGGTCAGCCGCCCGAGGATCCTGCCCCTGCGGTCGAGCAGGTAGAGATCGGGATTGCCGTCCTTGCTGAGCGTCAGCACCATGGTCTTGCCGTCGGGCGAGAAGGCGGGCGCCAGGTTCATGCCCTTGCGGCGGGACAGGGGGCGGGTGATCCGGTTCTGGCGCAGGTCGGTGATGTAGAGATCCTGGTTGCCGTGATGGTAGGTGGTATAGGCCAGGAAATTGCCGTCCGGCGTAAAGCGCGGCGAAACACAGAGATGCCGGTGCCTGGTCACCTGCCGCCTGGTGCGGCCGAGCACATCGCTGATATATATCTCCTTGTAGCCGGTGTCGTCGGAGACATAGGCGATGGAGGTACGGCTGATGCCGGGCTCGCCGGTGAACTCCTCCACCAGGGCATCGGCAAAACGCAGCACCATGTCATCCTGCTGCCGTGCCAGGCCGCGATAGCGCCGGCCGGCAAGGAGCCTGTCTTCCGCCACATCATACAGGCGTCCCTCCACGGTCAGCCGGTTGCCGTCAAGTTCGTAACTGCCGCGGACCACGTAGTCCGCCTGCAGCTTCTTCCAGTCGGCGTCCTGGAGGCCGCCGTAGCGGGCCGGGTCGAGCACCCGGACAAAGCCATGGAAGTCAAGGGCCCGGCCGAGCAGTTCGGCCATGCGCAGGCCGCGCCGGCCGGTGGCGTCCGATCCCTTCTTGTCGACAAAGGCGGGTACGGCCACCACCACCTTGCGGACCTCGGATGCCGTGATATCGAGGTAGACCCGTTCGGCGTCGGCACGACGGGCCGGCAGCCCGGCCAGCAGGAGAAGACAGGCAAGAACAGGGACAAGAACACGAGCGCTGAAGTGACGTGAGCACATAACTATACAATCCCGTTGTAAACCGGCGCGGCGGTTGCGGCAGGACCCGGCGCCGCGCCTGATGAGGATGGCGACCGCCCTGGCAGGGGTGTCTACATCGACAGTTCACCGGGCCGGAACCGCAGGCCGACCTCGATGGTATCCTGGTGCATCAGCTTGGAGAATCTCGGCATGGGCGAGGCACTCTGGATGGTCTTCATGACAAACTGGTCAAAAAAGGGGTCGCGGGATTTCTTTTCCATGGTGGCCCGCACCACGGTGCCGTCCCGGCGGATGGTCAGGACCACCACCGCCTCGAGGCCGGGGTCCCAGCGCCGCATCTCGGGCAGGACCCAGTAGGAATGCACCCTGTCGTAGAGGGCGGACAGGTACTGCTTGAAGACGATGGAACGTACCTGCTTGCCGCCGGCAGAGGAACTCCTGCTGTTCGACGGCCCGACCGCATCGCTGGTCCTGATCAGGGCGGCCAGTGCCGCCACCGCCCGGCGCCGGGCCTCCTCGGCCTTCCGCTCCTCTTCCCTGGCCCTGGCCAGGGCCTTCTGCCGCGCCTGCTCCTGTCGCTTCCGTTCCCTGGCCAGCCGTTGCCGCTGTTTTTCCTCGGCCAGCCTGGTATCCCGCGCCTTCCTGATCTTGCGCCTGAGGGGCCGGATGGATATGGGCCGGCTTGGGGCCGCCGGCCGGGGCGTAACCTCCGGCCCGGGTGTCACGGCCACCCCGGCCGGCTCCGGCGCCGGCTTCGGCGCTGGTTTCGGTTTCGGCGCAGGTGGCCGGGGAGGGGCCGCCGGTCTCGCCCTGTGCACCGGCCGGGCCGGGGCCGCCGGTTCCGGCAGGGAGACCAGGTCCACGGTGACCACCTCGTCGAGCAGGGGTCGGTGCCGAATGATCCCGGGCAGGTAGAGTGCGCCGGCAAGGACCGCGATGTGTGCGGCTATGGCCAGGTTGAGGGGCAGAATCCAGCGCCTGTCAGCCGCCTGCTGCTCCTCGAAGAACTCCCTGTCGCTGAACCCTGCTCCATCCATCAGAAGACACTGCGGCGGGCGTCAACCATCCCGCTTTTCCGACGGCTGGGTGATCATGCCCAGCCTGGTGAATCCGGCCCGCTTGATGGCCGCCATGGTGGAGACGACCAGGCCGTAGGGCACCTTCCTGTCGGCCCGCAGGTAGATCGATTCCTTCTTGCGCTCCGCAGGCAGCTTGGCCAGCTGCTGCACCAGGAGCGACTCCCTGACCCTGACCTTGCCCAGGTAGATCTCGCCCTTGCCGTCGATGGTGACCACCAGGGGTTCCTCGTGCTGCCGCAGGGCCTTGCTCGTGGTCCGGGGCAGCTCCACGTGGATACCCTGGGTCATCATCGGGGCGGTGACCATGAAGATGATGAGCAGCACCAGCATGACATCCACCAGTGGTGTCACGTTTATCTCCGCCACCAGGCCCCTGCGGCCCCTGCCTCCCGTTGGTCCCATGTTCTCAGCGAGTATACCAGAAATTCATCAAAAACGAAGCCGGAGATTAGCCGCGACTCAGGATATCGCGCTCAATCAGGTTGAGAAAGTCGGTGGAAAAGTTCTCCACGTCCGACTCGAAATCGGCCTGCCGGTTGGAATAGAAGTTGAAAAAGATGACCGCCGGAATGGCCACGGCCAGGCCCGCCGCCGTGGCGATCAGGGCCTCGGAGATCCCCGGCGCCACCACGGCCAGCGAGGCAGACCCCCGCACGCCGATGTCCTGGAAGGAGGTCATGATGCCCCAGACCGTGCCGAACAGGCCGATAAAGGGCGTGGCGCTGCCCGTGGTGGCGAGAAAGGCAAGGGAGCGTCCCAGCCGGTCACTCTCGATGAGCTGCGCCTTCCTGACCGCCCGTTTCAGGTTGTCCATCACGGCCAGGTGCATCTCCAGGGTCTCGGCCCTGCCCTGCTCGCTGCGCGCGGCGCTGATCTTCTTCAGCTCGTTGAAACCGGAGACAAAGACAGCAGCCTCGGGACTGAGGGTGTACTCGCGGGCCGCATCGTAGGCCTCGTTGAGGGTCCTGGACTCCCAGAACCGCTCGAGGAACTCGTCAGACGCCCTTCGCGCCCGGGCAAACATGACCTGTTTCATGATAATGATGGCCCAGGAGACTACGGAAAAGACCAGCAGGGTCGTCATGACCAGCTTGACCATGAGCCCGGCGCCTGCCATCATTGAAAAGATTGAAATCGTCACGGCTGGATACCTTTACGGAGTGCAGGGACAGGGGCTGGAGACGGCGCCTCCTGCCACCGGTGGCGGACTGCCCGATACAAAGAGAGAGAATCCTGTTCTGAAGTTCACTGGTGCGAAGGCCCGGGGACACGGCCCGTTGAACCGGGCCTGCGGGTGTCGCGATCGGGCGTCTGCAACGTCAGTCGCCCCCGGGCTCCTGCCCAGGGGAAAGCCGGCGGCAGACCGCATTCTTCCATGCCTCGATCTGCTCCTCGTAGGCCGATGCCGGCAGTTCCTGTCCGCACTCCGTGCAGACGACCCGGGCATTGTGTCAGCGGCCGCAGAGGTGCGCCGGCCCCCCGCAGAAGAGGCAGCGCAATCCCATTGATGCAAGATCACTGCCATCTTCGCACTGCCCCGCGCTCCGGGCCGGGGAAGCGGCAGCGGAGCGCGGGCCGGAAACCGTTGCCTGTCCAAGGGACTGAGATTTTTTCACCACAACTTTACAGTATATCGCATATGAAGTATTCTGTCGACCTTGATCTGCAGATAGTGTACATCCTGAATCCTGCACTTTGAAAATGAAGAAAAATTTTTCTTTCGCCGCATCAGCGGATTATACGAACGTGATCGTTTTTTTCGACTCACTGATCGTGGGAAGGATTTTTTGCAGGATTCAGGGACACATTCGACAGCGATATTTCCACGGCCCGGCCCCGGCGGGATATCCTCGTCCGGGCAGCCGCCGACCGCTGGTGGTTTGCCGGGTTCGGTGACCGGGCCCTGTGATTGCAATGCACGCCCCGTTGCAGGGGAAATAAGAAAGAGACAGGAGGTGATTTCATGGCTGATGATATCTACGACGTGGTGATAACCGGCGTCGGTCCGGCAGGCATCCAGGCAGGGATTCACGCGGCCCGCAAGAAGACCCGGGTCCTGCTCCTGGGTCGCATGGAAAACAGTGCTCTCTATGGGGCCCATATCGAGAACTACGCCTTTGTCGACGGTGTCAGCGAGGGCCGGGACATGCTGCAGGTGGGCCTGTCCCAGGTCAGGCGCTTCGGGGCCGAGGTCTCGCCCGAGGACGTGCTCAAGATCGCCACTGCTGACGACAACCTCTTCTCCCTTGAGCTGGAGAGCGGCAGAACCATTCGCAGCCGCACCCTGATCCTCTGCATGGGTGTCGCCAAGAAAAAACTGGCCGTGCCCGGCGAAAAGGAACTGGCCGGCCGGGGTGTCAGCTACTGCGTGGACTGCGACGCCAACTTCTACCGTAACGCGACAGTGGCTGTTGTCGGCAACAGGAGCGCTGCTGTTGACGGCGCGCTCACCCTGCTCGATTACGCGGCCAGGGTCTACCTGGTGGCAAAGGAGATCAAGGTCTCCGACGAACTGCGCGCCCGCCTCGAGGCCAGCGATGTGCAGGTCCTCGAGGGGAGATGGGTCAGGGAGATCCATGGCGACAACGCTGTCACCTCCATCAGCCTCGATAACGGCGACTCCCTGGCCGTGGACGGCATCTTCATCGAACTGGGCTCCAAGGGCGCCCTGGAACTGGCCACCCAGGTCGGGGTGGCCCTGGACACCGAGACCTTCAAGTACATCAACACGAACAAAAAGCAGGAGACCAACATCGCAGGCGTCTATGCCGCCGGTGACATCGCCGGCCCGCCCTTCCAGATGGCCAAGGCCGTGGGCGAAGGCTGCGTGGCCGGCATGGAGGCCGCCAACCATGCAAGGCGGCAGAAACGTCCCGCCCCTGCCGACTGACAGGCACGTTCCGGCCTGTTCCTGCCCGGAGCCCCCCACAACAGGAGGGGGGCCGGCGACCATCTCCACGCCCCTTGCCGTGCCGCCCCGACGGCGGCGAACCACTTTTGCTTGCCAGATTCGGCAAAATCTGGTAGTGTGCGCGGCTGATATCCAAAGCCGTATCCAACACACCTTCGCTCCCTGGCAGGGTTCTCCTGGCAGGGATTTTTTACAGGCCGCCCCTGTTCAATCCATTACCACCTGCGCACCAAAGGTATCCCGGCGCGACACGGGAAGGCTCCAACTGCAGCCGATGGACGACAGGAGTACTACGTCAACACCAGCGATGAGATGGACCATTGAAAACGAAAATTCTAGTTGCCAACCGTGGTGAGATCGCCATTCGAATCATCCGCGCCATCCAGGAACTCAACTACGATGCCGTTGCCATCTACGAGACCCCGGACCGCGACTCGCGCCATATCCGGATCGCCAACGAGGCCGTCTGGATCGGCGACGGCCCGCGCTGCGACTATCTCGATATCGACAAGGTGATCGACGCTGCCCTCCGCTCGGGCGCCGTGGCCATCCATCCCGGCTACGGTTTTCTCGCCGAAAATCCCCGGTTCGCCAGGGCCTGCGAAGACGCCGGCCTCATCTTCATCGGCCCCTCGTCCGTGACCATCGAACAACTCGGCAACAAGGTCACGGCCCGACGGATCATGGCCGAGGCCGGCATCCCCATGGTACCGGGTACCGGCAACCTGTCTCCCGGCGACGCCGGTCTGCAGGAGGCCATCGCCTTTGGCCGCGAGCACGGCTATCCCATCATGCTCAAGGCGACCTCCGGCGGCGGCGGCCGCGGCATCCGCCGCATCGAGAGCGAGGACGAGCTGGCCGAGCAGTATCCCATTGCCCGCTCCGAGGCCAAGGCGGCCTTCAACGATGACTCGGTCTACCTGGAAAAGGTGGTGGTCCGGCCCAAACACGTGGAGGTGCAGATCATTGCCGACAGGAAGGGCAACACCGTGCACCTGGGCACCCGTGACTGCTCCATCCAGCGGCGCAACCAGAAGCTGATCGAGATCGCGCCCGCCTTCCACCTGAGCCCGGAGCAGAGCGAGGCCATCTGCCAGACCGCGGTCAGGGCGGCCAAGGCGGCCAACTACTTCAATGCCGGCACGGTGGAGTTCCTCCTGGACGCGGACGGTTCCTTCTATTTCATGGAGATCAACACCCGGCTGCAGGTGGAACATACGGTCACCGAGATGATCACGGGCATCGATATCGTCCGCACCCAGATCAAGCTGGCCATGGGCAAGGACCTGCTCTTCCGGCAGGAGGATGTCATGCCCCGGGGCCATGCCATCGAGATGCGGATCAATGCCGAGGATCCCCGCAACGATTTCATGCCCGAGGGCGGCAAGACCATCACCGTCTACCGTTCGCCCGGCGGCTACGGCGTGCGCCTGGACGGCTTCTGCTACCAGGGTTTCACCATTCCCGAGGTCTATGACTCCCTGCTGGTCAAGCTGACCGTCTTCGGCTGGTCCTGGCACGAGACCGTGGACCGGCTCAGGCGCTGTCTCACCAACTTTGTCATCACCGGGCCCAAGACCACGATCCCCTTTTACATGAACCTGATCAATGACCCGGATTTCCAGGCCGGCGAGTTCGACACCTCCTTCCTCGATACCCACGACCACCTGTTCGAATACGAGGAACAGGTGAGCGAGGTCACCAAGCTGGCCCGGTTGATCGCGGAGATCCACTACAGGGGGCAGAACACCTACGCCGCCTGACAGGCAGAAGTCAGGAGAGTCGTGGCCCGGCAGCGGGCATGAGGATTTATCAACAGATCGAGGGAAAACATGACACGTATAACCCAGGGCATGGCGCCTTCCGAGGTCCTGGCCATCCTGCGCCAGGCTGACGGCTACTATATCACCAACACGACCCGGGACATGTCCCAGTCCGACTACAAGAACCGGATCCTGCTCCATACCGACCTGCTGGCGGCCCCGGCCCGCGAGGCAGCCGGTTACTTCTCCCTGGAGATCACCGGCGGCGCCTCGGTGCACGTCGATATCCTGCGCAAACAGGTGGATCCCTTTCTCAAGCTCGAACTGCTGCGGGAAAAGATGCCCGACACCATGTTCCAGACCCTGTGCCGGGGGGTGAACCTGTTCGGCTACCGGCCCTACCCCCAGAACGTGATCCGGCTGACCGTGCGCGAGTTTGCAAAATACGTGGATGTCTGGCGGACCTTTGACTTCATGAACCATGTCCCCAACATGCAGGCCGTGTTCGAGGAGGTGGCCAAGGCGGGCAAGATCAACGAGCCCTGCATCTGCTTCTCCACCGGGCCCGAGCACACCAACGAGTACTACATCGGCAAGGTGCGCGAGATCCTGGACGTGACAGGCGACGAGATCATCCTCTGCATCAAGAACCACGGCGGCCTGGGCACGCCCAGGCGCATCGGCGAGCTGGTCAACGCCATCAAGCAGGCCTATCCCGACCTGGTGATCCACTACCATGGCCACAACACGGATGGCAACGATATCGGCCGGATCACGGCCGCCATCGAGAACGGCGCCACCATTGTCGATGCCTCGGACCACGCCTTCACCGGCTTCTACGGTCCACCGCCCATCCTGACCGTGATCCAGACCATGAAGGACCTGGGCAAAACCGCCATCGGTATCGACGAAGAGGCAGTGATCGCGACCTCGGACGCCATCCGGGACCAGCGGCCCCACTATGCCCAGTTCGAGGCCCAGATCAAGGGATTTCTGCCCACGGTCCAGATCCACAAGCTGCCCGGCGGCGCCATGGGCTCCAGCCTGGAGCAGGCATCCAAGGGCGGTTTCCTCGACAGGATGCCCGATATCCTGCACAAGGAGCTGCCCAGGGTACAGGTGGAGCTGGGCAACTGGTGGAGTGTGACCCCGGGCTCGCAGATCCTGTGGACCACCGCGGTCTCCAATGTCCTGGAAGGCGACCGCTACGGCAACCCGTCAGGCGATCTCAAGAACCTGCTTTTGGGCAAGTACGGTCCCTTTCCCTTCTACCGGCCCGAGGACTGGATCTACGAAAAGGTGTTTGGCAGCGACTGGGAAAAGATCCTGGAAGAAGAAGGCGGGATCATGGAGATCGAGGACATGGACATCGAAAAGGAGCGCCGGACCCTGACCGAGCGGCTCGGCTCCGAGCCCACCGAGCAGCAACTGGTCCTCTACCTGCAGCACCCCAACGACGCGGTGGACTTCTTCAAATTCGAGGAACAGTTCGGCAGGGCCTATGTCCTGCCGCCGTCGATCTTCCTGCGCCAGGGCGGCTTTCAGCTCGGCGAGACCCTGGTGTTCCGTGATGACACCGGCCAGGAGCACATCGTCGAGATCGGCCCGGCCCAGCAGACCGATGACGGTGAGACCAACGTCTATCTCAACGTGGACCATGACCAGCAGCTCTTTGTCTTTGAACCCGAACAGCAGGAGGGGTGCGCAACAGTGGCCCAGCTCTCCAAGGAGGAGATCGCCAAGCTGGCCAGGCAGGGCGATATCCGGGCCCCCTTTGCCGGCAACCTCTACGGGATCAGCGTCGAGGTCGGCCAGGAAGTGAACGAAGGTGATCAGCTGGTGGTGCTGGAGGCCATGAAGATGCAGACCCCCGTCATCAGCGAGGTGAGCGGCACGGTGAGCGAGATCCACGCCAAGGTGGGCCAGGCCCTGCAGCCGGGCGACAGGATCCTGACCATCGAGATCCCGGAGGAATAGTCCCTGCCTGATCCCGCCCGCCTCCTGCGGCAACAGGAGGCGGGCAGGACCTTTCCTTCTCCGCTGCCGGCCTCCCCGGACCTCACGTCTCCTGCTCTGCGGCAGCAAAGGTTGGCCGGAAAAAGCCGCCCTCGGCAAACCAGGGCCTGCTCACGTCAAGAC
>WFUT01000006.1 GCA_015484845.1 Desulfobulbaceae bacterium | reverse complement strand
GGTCCCAGTATACCATGATCGGCCAGGAATACACCAACCTAAATCCTGCAATTGGCAATTTTGCCGGAGATGCGAGGCATCAAGGGCGCAGACGTATACGAATACTTCAAGCCCTTGATAACGAAGCAGATTCGGTAAAATTGTCAATCCCGAAGGGCGAGAAAATGAAGAAAAAAATCCGTCACCCGATCAGTGAGTCGAAAAAAACGATCACGTTCGTATAATCCGCTGATACGGCAAAAGAAAATTTTTTTCTTCATTTTCGAAGTGCAGGATTTAGGAGCAAATATACGCGCCGGCCGGGGGCGGTGCTCACTCCTCCGTGCCATCGCCGGCGCCGGAAAACTCCTGCGCCACCCGGATCCCCACCAGTCGCGCCACCAGGACGGCCATGAAAAACTGGCCGACAATGGCCTCGGTCTGGCAGAGGGCGGTGGCGCCCTCGGTCCGGGGCAGGATATCGCCGTAGCCCAGGGTGGTCAGGGTCACGAAACTGAAATACTGGAAATGCCGCAGCCGCTCGGCCGGGTTGGTGGAGCGTGCCAGGAGATCGCCGGCAAAGGAGCCGGGATGCACGGATTCGAGAATGGCATAGAGCGATCCCCACAGCATGCCCAGCAGCAGGTAGAGGCACAGGGCGCCGCTGACCAGGCCGGAATCGATGACCCTGGCATTGAAGATATACCGGGAAAAGGAAAAAATCAGCACGCCGAGGTATAATGCCATGGCAAGCGAGTTCAGAAAGGGAGGCAGGGTGGCGAGATCAAAGACCGTCAGCCAGTGCAGGACCAGGGTCGCGACCAGGAGGAGGGTGGTGACCAGGAAAAGCCGGGTCCGGCAGGTAACCGTGACAATGGCCGAGGCCAGGGCAAAGGTGAGCAGGGTGCTGAGGACAAAACGGACATGGGGGATGGCCCTGAGAAACGGCCCCACGAGCAGGTAGAGCAGGAGCCAGGCCAGGAGGTTTTCAAAACTGTAGCGCAACAGCGGCCTGCGGCCGCAACGATTCCAGAATCTCATGCGGCCATTGTACTCCAAGACGGCCCGGCATTCCACAGGATAATCGCGAGACCCATGGACACGGAGATCATCGTCCACCCGGACCGGCACGGCCTTTCCCGGTACCGCAAGCTCAGCTACCCGGCGCGCTACGGCCGCTACCACGAGGTGCGGTTCGCGGGCCATACCTGCCACCTGAACCTCGGCGGCGAGATCCGATTCGTCCAGGGCAGCGGCCCGGACTGGCCGCACCCCATGGAATGGCTCAAGCGCAGCCTGGGCAATGACTGGATCTACTACAGCGTCCGCGGCTATGACGACACCTTTGACCGCATCGGCGAGTATTACCTGCCCTGCTTCAGCTACCCCGGCAACAGCCTCCTCGGGAGCATCGACTTCTCGCAACCACCCCTGCAGCGGGCCATGCGCCTGCCCGGCAGCCTTGCCGCGGCCGCGGACCGGCTGCTGCGCGAACATACAGTGGAAAGCCGGGCGGCCGAGGTGCTGACCGCGATCGCGGCGGCCACCCCCGCTCACCTGCAGGCCAGGGCCCGGCGGCTGCAGCGGATCCTCCGCGCCCGCATCCCGGTCCTGCCGCCCGACTGCCGGCACGTGGACTATGACGTGATCCCGGTGATGATCAGCGAGGGCTGTCTCTACAACTGCGGCTTCTGCCGGGTCAAGACCACGGCCGGCTTCCGGGTCCGCTCCCCGGCCGACATCAGGCAACAGATCGATGCCCTGGCCGAATACTTCGGCGCTGACCTGGCCAACTACAATGCCCTGTTCCTGGGCCAGAACGACGCCCTGGCCGCGGGCAGCGCCACCATCTGCCGGGCGGCCGAGTACGGCTACCGCCGCCTGGGCCAGGAGCGTTCCCTGATCCGCGGCCCGGTCGTGCTGCTCTTTGGCAGCGTGGATTCCTTTCTTGCCCTGACCGAGGCCGATCTCGCCCGCCTCGCGGGACTGCCGCAGCGGGTCTTTATCAATATCGGCCTGGAATCCTTTCACGGTCCCAGCCTGGCCCGGCTTGCCAAACCCGTGCACCCGGGCAGGGTCAGGGATGCCTTTGCGCGCATGCTGGCGGTCAACCGCGCCTGGCCGGACCTGGAGGTAACCTGCAACTGCCTGCTTGACGAGACCCTGCCCGCGGGTCATATTGAGAGCATGGCAACGGTCATTGCCGACACCCTGCCGCACCACTACCCCAGGGGAACGCTCTATCTCTCGCCGGTGGCCGGCACGGGTGAGCCCACCCTTCTGCTGCGGCAGTTCAAGAAGATCCAGTCGCTGCGCAGGATCGACACCCTGCTCTACCTGCTGCAGCGGCTGTAACACGGACGGTCGATCGGCCGTCCATGACAGGAGAAAACGACATGAAAAAGCTGGAACTGGACAAGACCCGTGATTTTCCCGACCAGGGCATGAGCCGCTACTTCCTGGTCGAGGACTCGCCCTATTTCAAGATCATTAACTTCAACCTCGCCGCCGGCCACACCTTTCCGGTCCACTCCCACGACACGGACGGCCAGCTCTCCATCCTGGTCCTCGAGGGAGAGGGGGAATTTCTCGGTGCCGACGGCGCCTCCATGCCGGCAAAACCGGGAGACCTCCTGGTCTCCGAGATCCGGGAACCCCACGGCGTGCGGGCAACGGAAAAGATGCGCATCCTGGTGACCATCGCCCCGCCCATCTGATCGCGGCAAGACAACCGGGGCGGGACCGGGGACTCTCGCACCCGACGCCCCGCCCCACGCGGTACGGTTGCTCAGGCCGCCACCTGCAGGGCCTGGGCCGGGTTGCGGGCAACGGCCATCAGGCGGGAATCGCTGCAGTTGAGGATCACCGCGTCCAGCCCCACCTCGACCAGCATGGGCAGCAGCCGGCAATGGAGATCGGAGCGCTGGCCCCTGGGCAGGCAGGCCGAGGCGTTGCTCAGGGCGACAATGGTCCTGACGGCATGATCACTGAGCTCGCCGATCAGGCGGATGGACTCGAGGATGGTCTCCATGTCCGGCAGGCCGCCGCCCAGGTGCCAGGTCATGGGGTCGGGCCGGCAGCTGATCACCGGGTCGAGATAGAGCCGGGAGAGCGGCATGCCCACCCGGACCGCGGTCTCGATCACCCGGGCGGCAAGCTGCAGCCGCTCGTCCACATTGCCCGGGGTCAGGTCCGGGCTGACCAGCAGGACCACCAGGTTGGCCTCAAAGGCCATGGCCTTTTCCATGGCACCGGCCAGGCCGGCCTCGTCGGCCGTGACCGCGTTGATGGTGGCCCGGCCCTGGTGCGCCTTCAGGGCCTGCTCCATCTTGAGCACGTGCGACGACAGGAAGAAGGTGGTCTCCATCTCGTCCTGGATCAGCTCCACCAGCCACGGGATCAGCCGGCAGAGCTGGCGGGACTGGCCCAGGTTGAGGTCCAGGGCATCGGCCCCGGCCTCCACCTGGCTGCGGGCCATGCCGACGAGCCATTGTTCGTCCCGCTCCTCGATGGCCCTGACCAGGGCAGGGTTCATGACGTGCAGTCCTTCACCCACCAGCAGCAGCCGATGGGACGGTGTGGTGGAAGTTTCCGTTCTTGTCTCGTTATTCATCCGGTTCTCCTGTGCAGATGGTTGTGATACTGGCCCAAGTCTCTCTCCGGGGCTGATCCCTCCTCCATGGCCGGCAATAAAAAAACCCCGGACCGATACACGTATCGATCCGGGGTCCCTGGTTTTCCCACAGATGGCATGCAGCGCACGCCTTGCCTCGAGGTGCGCTTCTCTTTTCCAGGCAGGTCTTCTGACTCCCGGCTCATCCTCCTTCCGCGTCTTCCCGTCCGATATCGGACAGTGACATGGCTGCGGAATTCGTCCCCGGTTACAGCGGCGGGCCCGTCCCGGATTCACACCGGGTTCCCTTTTCAGCCGCCAAGGCGGCACCTGGAAAATTCTTCATGAACAGTACCCAATACCGCTCCCCCTGTCAAGCCGCGCAAGAGGCCGGAGGCCGCCCCCGGCCAGCCCCGGTCATGCCGGGTGCCGGTTCTACCGGTACTCCTGCTGCATCTCGATCACCTCGTTGACCAGCCCCTCCAGCAGGTTCTCAACCGCCTGAAGGGGCGCCCTGTCCCTGACCTTGTCCCACAGCAGGCGGCGGTAGGAAAGATAGACGGTACCGGGGCTGTCCGGCAGGGAGTAGACCATGATCTGGTAGGGACAGAAGGCGATGTAATGGGGATTGGCCTGCATCATCCGCCGCGAGATGATGGCGCTGCAGAACTCCATGACATTGGCCCGGGCAAAGAGTTGCTGTCTTGCCCCCAGGACCTTTCCCGTCCGCCTGAGCATCTCGCCCACATGGGAGACCGACGAAATCACCAGGCCGCGGTTGGTCAGGGCGGCGGTCAGATCATCCCAGACCTGGTCATAATCCGCGCTGACAGAATGGACGACGACCGGACCGGCCGGATCCGGCGGCCTCGTATGCTGCCCGCCGGCCGCAAGGGAGGTGGAGAGGAAGAAGATCGTTGCCAGGAGAAGGCCGCTGTACAGGTAGCGCATGATTGCTGTCCCCATGTGGTGGCTGTCTGTTTCGCTGTCACGCGCCGGGCAGCCGGCCGGCGGTCCTGACTGACTTCGCGACAGCTCCGGGGGATTGCCGGCCTAGCCCCTCATGACGCTCCAGAGCATGAATTTTGACCCGGCCATGGCCCCGATGGCGATACAGCTCATGGTCACAATGCTGCCCAGGCCCAGGGTCGATATGCCGCTCAGCCCCTGCCCGATATTGCAGCCCAGGGCCAGGACCGCGCCAAAACCCATCAGCAGGCCGCCGACCAGGTTGTACCTGAACTGCTGCAGCGGCGGAGCCACCAGGTTGAAGGTACCGCTGATCCGGGCGGCGATGAACGAGCCGGCAATGACGCCGAACACGGTGGCAATGGCAAAGTTCATTGTCTCCCCTGTCCAGAGAATAATATAGCGGAAGCTCTGGGCGTCGGCCAGGGCAAAGGTGAGGCTCTTGGGCCGCCATTGCTGCAGCAGGGACGGATCGGACGGACCGGTGAACGAGAAACTGTCAATGAGAGGCAGGACCTTGTGGGCCGCGCCGTTGAGCCACCAGGCCAGAATAATGGTACAGCCGATACCGGCGCCGGTCAGCGGCCATTGCCAGCTCCACCACTCGGATTTCCTGGGGGCTGTCAGCATAAAGAGGACCAGCACCGCCTCAACTGCCAGCAGAATCAGCCACCAGGGCACGGCGGCATAGAGCTCCGGCAGATACTGACTCCTGATAGCCAGGGTGAAGGTGTTGAAATAGCCCACCCGCAGGGGAGCGATGATTCCCCACAGGGTGGCGCCCGAGGCAAGAATAAAGGCCATCACGCTGACCAGGGAGCCCAGGTCGCCTTCCGCGGAACGGACCAGGATGCGGCTGGCACAACCGCCGGCATAGACAATGCCCACTCCGAAGGTGAAACCACCGATGATATAACTGAGCCAGGTAAAGGGGGTGGAGAGGTAGATGCTGTACTGGATATCGACCTGGCCGGTCCGGTACAGGATCTGGGTGCCCAGGATGGCCACAAACAGGGCCATGGCATAGGAGCGGGTCTGGAAGAGATCGCCGATGGTGATGCGGGCATGGCAGGCCGCGGCGATGCAGAACTTGGAGCGCTGGACAATGGCGCCCATGAGTCCGCCGATGATCAGCCCGCCCCAGAGCAGGGAGGTGCGAACGGAATGCTTGAGCAGGCCGATCTCCTCGTCCGACATGGCCGAGGTATCAAGCCCCGCATAGGACTTGATGCGGAAAACAAGATACAGGGCCACCGTGAAACCGACGGCTATCAGGCCTGCCACCAGGCCCTCGCGAATTTTTTCTTGCCGTGACATTTGATCTCCTCGTCATTGTCGATCCGCAGAAGGCCCCGGAGAGGGATGAAAACCTCAGGTTTGCATCCCCCTGCCGGTTAGGGCCCGCAGCCCGGCGCCAGGGTGGGGACGGCTGCCAGCCGCCGCCGGCTCGTGCTGCCCGGCCTGCAGACCGGGACACTCTTCTGCTGTACAGTGTATGGACGTACACCAGCTTCCGTGGCGTGGTGTACCTGCAAGATAGCAAGGGATATGCCAGGCGGAATACGCGGGCCAGGGCCGGGGCAGCCGGCGGGCAGGGGGCAGGGCCTGGTGAGCGTAACTCCCTGATAGAGGACGGTCCTGGCGGGATGACGGCCAGCGGCGGTATCCGGCGACGTTGGCGGAGCGGAGGGCCGCACCTGCGGGCGTTGTGCATTTTGGGACAGCCGCGACGGACCTGTTGTGCAAAAATGTCCGGCCGGAGAGAGAGTCTGCGAATCAGAGCAGATTATACTTCTCCATCTTGGTCCGCAACTGTCGGCGGCTTATCTCGAGCCGCCTGGCGGCCCGGGTCTGGTTCCAGTTTTCGGCCTTCAGGGCCTTGAGCACCGCGATCCGTTCCAGCTCTGCCAGGGGCAGGTCGGAAAGTTTCAGGAAATCCCGGTCTTCCGGGGGAACGGCGCCTTCGCCGTTCTCCAGGAGGGTACTGTGCAGTTTCCTGGGGAGATCATCCAGGACAATGGTGTCCAGCCGGGACAGCACCACGGCCCGCTCCATGATGTTCTGCAGCTCGCGGATATTGCCGGGCCATCCATAGCGCTGCAGCGCCTCCCGTGCCTCGGCCTCGATGCCACGGATATATTTCTTGTTTTCCGCCGCATAGGTCTCGAGGAAGTGATGCGCCAGCAGGGGGATGTCCTCCCGGCGCTCCCGCAGGGGCGGTATCTTGATCTGGATCACGTTAAGCCGGTAGAAGAGGTCCTCCCGAAAGGTTCCCTGTTCCACCTCCTGTTCCAGGTCCCTGTTGGTGGCGGCTATGATGCGACAGTGTGATTCCAGCTGTTCCCGGCCCCCGATACGGTAAAAGACCCGTTCCTGCAGGAAACGCAGCAGCTTGATCTGCATGGGCACCGGCATCTCTCCTATCTCGTCCAGGAACAGGGTCCCCCGGCCGGCCATTTCCACCTTGCCGATCTCCCGGGACACGGCCCCGGTAAAGGTGCCTTTCTCGTGGCCGAACAGTTCATTCTCGATGAGGTCAACCGGAATGGCCGCGCAGTTTATGGCGATAAAGGGTTGTTCACAACGGGGAGAGGCGGCATGGATGGCCCCGGCGACCAGTTCCTTGCCCGTGCCCGATTCCCCGGTGATCAGGATGTTGGCCCGGCTCCCGCTCACCACCCGGATGGTGGAGATCACCTCGCGAATCGCGGGGCTCCTGCCGATGATGCCGAACTGCTCCTCTTCCTCTCCCTCCACCTGCTCCGGGCCGACGACCTGCTCTTTCAGGAGCGTGTGCCGGATGAGGGCCATCATCTCGTCCATGTCCACCGGCTTGGTGAGATAGCTCGCGGCCCCGTTTTTCATCACCTCCACCGCATTGTCGATACTGCCATAGGCGGTTATCACCAGGACCGGCAGGGCGGGCCGGGTCCGCTTGATCCACTGCAGGATATGGAGGCCGGATTTTCCGGGCAACCGCATGTCGGTGAGCACGAGGTCGATATGCCGATCCGCGAGCTTGTGGATCGCCTCCTCGTAGTTGCGGGCGGTCTCGACCCCGAATCCCTCCTGCCGCAGGTAGCTGGACAGTACCTTGCGGATGTTACGCTCATCGTCGACGACCAGAATAGTCTGCATGGGCTCAGTCTCCATCCTGTTGCGCGATCGGCAGCTGTATCGTGAAACGGGCCCCGATCTCGGAATCTTCCAGGTCCACGTCCCCGTGCTGCGAAACCACCAGCTTGTAGACCGTGGGCAGGCCGAGGCCGGTGCCGTTGAGCTTGGTGGAAAAAAAAGGCTGAAAGACCTTCAGGTTGATCTCCTCGGGAACACCGGGACCGTCATCCTGGATACTGACGGCAACATACTTCTCCTGCCGCTGATATTCCACCGTGATGGTTCCCCCGTCCTCCATGGCCTGGATGGCATTGAGAAAGAGGTTCATGAAGGCCCGCTTCAGGAGGGTTGCATCCGCCATCACCGGCGGCACCTCCCGGCCCTGCCTGATGACGCTGATATTGGCCTCCTCGAGGTCGGGCTCCAGCAGTTCAATCACCCGCTGCACCACGGTATCGACCCGGCAGGGGACCAGCTCGGGCTGGGGGGTCCGGGCAAACTGGAGAAAATCGTCCGACATCCTGGTCATCTCCCGTATCTCTTCCTTCATGACATCCAGGTAGTCGCCCCGCTCATCCAGGCCATCGGCCTTTTCCAGCCCGGCGACCGCCCCCCGGATGGCATAGAGACTGTTGCGCATCTCGTGGGCGATCTGGGCCGACATCTGGCCAATGGCGGCCATGCAGGTCAGCCGTTCCCGCTCCTCGGATATCTTCCTGTTCTGCTCCAGGTAGGTGCGCAGATTGGTCATCATCCTGCCAAAGGCGTCCTGGAGCTGCAGGCTTTCGTCCCTGCAGTCGGAGCCTCTGCGAAATTCGTTCTGCGGATAGATCTCCCGGTCGAACTGTTCTATCTTTCTGGAAAGTTCTATGATCGGCCGGGTCAGGACCCGCGAGATGATAAAGGCGCCGCCGATGCCCAGGGCAAAAATAAGGAGGGCGAGATAGAGGATCTGCCGGATGGTCCGGCCAAGCTCCCGGTCAATACGCCTGTTCTCGGCCTGCCAGTCAAAGCCGACGCGCAACGCGCCCAGGAGGTCCCCGCCGATCTCGATGGGCATGAGGATATCCGGGCCCGACTTTACGTAACCTGGCCGGTTGCCGGTCCGCGCCTGCAGAACCCGGTTCAGTTCCCTGTCCCTGGCCCCTATCTCGGCGACCTGATCAGAGGCGACGATAATGTTGCGGGTATCAACGATCGTCACCCGGGAGACCTCTTCCGCGGATTTCAGTTGCCGGATCTGTTCCATCAGGAACCCGTAATCCCTCGAAAGCAGGACATCCGAGGCGGTCTGGGCGAGCTTCCTGGCAATACTCCAGTGGAACTGGTCCAGCTGCTCGATGAGATTGTTTCTGACCGTGGACATCACCAGGGCACTGACGGTGAGAAAGATGAAAAGGATCAGGATCACGACATAGATGACGCCCTTGGTCTTGATACTGGTCCGGCGGTGGAAATATCGGAACAGGTTCATGGTTGTCCGCTTGCCGCAGGATGCGCAATGGTGCGCAATGTGTCGCGAATCCCCTTCTGCAGGGTTTCCGGTATGCCGGCCCGGCCGGTGAGGACCCACTCCTGCAGGGGCGGGGTCCGGGCCAGGATCTTGAGGCGGCCCGGGTCCAGGTCGCCTTCGAGCCTCCGCAAGGCGTCCAGGGTGACAAAGCCCGCATCGACCTTGCCACGGTAGACGGCCATGACAACCTGCTCACAGGTCCCCATGCGCACCATCTGCCCGGGCTCCAGGCGCACCCCCTGTTGCGCGAGCAGGCGGTCCTGGGCCAGGTAACCGCCTTCGGAAAGGAGGGAGGGAACAGCGATCTTCCTGCCGCGCAGATCGGCGGGGCCCTGTACCGCTCCGCCGCTGCGGACGAGAATCAGGCCCCTGTTCAAGGCTGGCGGGAGGAGCGCCACCGGGCCGAACAGGACATCGCCGGGCCGGCGGGAGTGCTCGAAGAGACTGGCTTCCTGCAGGTAGAGATCCCCCCTGCCCTGCGCCTGCATGGCAAGGAACTCCTCGATATCTCGTGGTATCCTGAGCTGATACCGGGTCCCCGTCTCCTGGCGCAGCCGGGAAAGCATCGGTTTGAGACGGCGGAAGAGGTCCGCACCATAGTAGAGCGGCTCCACCACCAGGGCCGGTTCTCCCGGCTGCAACGAGGTGTGCCGGCCGGGATCGAGGCTGTCAATCAGGACCCGGACAATATCATAGTCACTGTCCCGGGCGTCGGTAAACCCGTCAACCCCTTCTTCAATACTGCCGATCAGGGCCTTGCGGTCAGGAGCCTGGCCGATCTCAAGCATGACCCGCTTGAGGGTGCGGACAAACTCCGGTCCCAGCCCCTGCCGGGCCACGAAGAGATACTGCGGGATCGGCTCTGAATAGCGAAGTATTCTCAAGCTGTTGCCAGCAAGGGAATGCACGGCCATCTCCGGGACACCGGTCACGTCGAACATCCTGGCCATCACCGCCAGGAGGGCGCTCTCGTCATTGCCCAGTTTCACCACCTCAAAGAAATCATCGTCCGACAGCCCCAGCCGCTGCAGCATGATCCGGGGCAGGAGGCCGGAGCCCGGACAGCTGTGCCTGCCATAGACCAGGCTGCGGTCCATGAGATCCGCTGCCCGGGTAATGGGCGAGTCCCTGCGGACGACCAGGACGCTGCGATAATAGTCCCTGCCATTCAGCCGCAGCCTGACAAGGGGAACAACAGGGGTCTGTCGGCGCAGCTCGCAGTAGAGGGTGGGGCAGACAAAGGCGATATCGATCTTGCCTGCCTTGAAGAGACCGGCTATCTTGGAGTTCTTGCGGACAACTTCCAGGTCAATCGACCGTTGCAGCCGCTGCTCGAGAGCGTGTTTCAGGGGCAGGAAATCCCTGTACATGCGGGAAGGCGCCCGCAACGGGATCAGGGCGATGCGCAGGGGTGGGGCCGAGCCGGCCCGGGCCGAGGGGATCGACGGTGACAACAGGAAGAGCGCTGCCCAGCAGAGAAAAAAACAGAGGAGAGACAGCAGGACAGGGGCGGGGCGGAAGGCGAAGGGAACCCGGGGCCGGGAAGAATGAGAGACGGTTTTCGCGTTTCCGGACAAGATCATGGAATAAGAGTATAGAAAAAGGATCCCTTGCCGTCAAACACCTTTGGCCGGAAGAAGACCGGGCGTCCCGTCTCCGCACGATCGCAATCGCCCGCATACCTGCCGCCAGGGCCCGGAAAAGACCTTATCGGCCGGTTAAATCTTCCCGGGAACCCCGCCGACCGCAGGCCGCAGGGGCCGTGGCATCCCTGCGGCGAAACAGCGGTGACATATGCGGGGGAGGTGCCGGGCCGGGCGCCGTCATCAGCCCCGGACAATGGGACAGGCCTTGCGCGACGAAGGAGTGCAGGCCGCGATGCGGGGCCGATCGATGACCGGCCGGATCTTTTTCTTTTTCCGGGCATAGTCAAGGACGATGTCGTACACGGGGGGCCCGGTCTGTTCGGCCATGGAGGCCCAGCCCGCAAAGCTGAAGGTATCGTTCGGCTTCACCCTGCGGCCACGGACCGCGAGATCGCTGATCCGGGTTCCCATCCTGCCCGAGATGTTCACCGTGAAATCCAGCCCCTTGCTGCGGACCATATCCCCGCCCTGCTGCCGGTAGGGGTCCGGGTTGTAGATGTTGTCGCAGATGTCTTCCAGCACGGTCTTCAGCATCTTGCCGCTGATGGTGCTCTTGTAGGTGTTGGGATAGGTCAGCGCTGTCTGGGAGTAGACATCCTCCGCAGTTACCGGGCCGGGCAGTACCGTCCGGCCCCAGCGGAAACCCGGCGAGAGGGCAAAGTCAACGCCGTAGTGATCGACCAGGGCATCGCAGATGAACTCGTCAAAACTGCCGTCCAGGTTGCCCCGCCGGTAGAGCAGGGTCTCGGTCTCGCAGACCGGCTCGCTGAGCTGTTTCGCGTAGGGCCGCCGGATGGTGTCAATGAGGCGGGCCATCTCCGGGTCAGGGTCGATCATCTCCGACATCACCGGGATCAGCCGGTAGGAAAAATCGACAATCCGTTTCCCCTTCACCTCAAGATCCAGCCTGGAGAGGAATTTTCCGTAACAGCCCGAGCCGATGACCAGGGTGTTGCCGACCCTGATCGGCTTCGGCACCCCGTCGTGGGTATGGCCGCCCATGATGACGTCGATCCCCTTGACCCGGCTGACCATCTTCTGGTCCACGTCCATGCCGTTGTGGGAGAGCACAACGACCAGGTCCACCTTCTTGGCCCGGACCTCGTCCACCACGGCCTGCATGTGCTCCTCCTTTATGCCGAACGACCAGTTGGGAATCAGCCGCCTGGGGTTGGCAATGGGGGTGTAGGGAAAGGCCTGGCCGATCAGGGCGACACTCAGGCCGTTGACGGTCTTGATGGTGTAGGGACTGAAGACAGGATCGCCCCAGGTGGCATCATTGACGTTCTGGGCCAGGAAGGGGAAGTCCATCATCCTGATCAGCTCCTGCACCCTTTCTTCGCCATAGGTGAATTCCCAGTGACCGGTCATGGCATCACACTGCATCCGGTTCAGGACCCGCACCATGTCCTCTCCCCGGGTCCAGAGACTGGTGGCCGATCCCTGCAGGGTATCGCCGGTGTCGAGATAGAGGACCCGGCCGGGACGTTCACTGCGGATGCGGTTGATGAGGCTGCTGATATAGGCATAGCCGCCCATGCGGCCGAACTCCCTGGCCAGGGCGATATAGTCGTCACAGGTGTAGGCATAGGCCTCCATGGTGCCGGGTTTCAGGCCATAGTAGCGGAGAAACTCCTTTCCCGTCAGGTGCGGCGGCCTGCCGGCGGCCGCGCCGACCCCGATATTGGCATCAGGCTCCCGGTAATAGATCGGCACCAGCTGGGCGTGGCTGTCCGTGGTATGGAGCAGGGTCAGGCCGCCTGTCGGCGTAAACTTCAGGAGGTTTTCCGGCGTCAGCTCCCGGGCCAGCGCCGCGGGCGACAGCAGGGCCGACCCCGCGGCCAGGCCCGCCATCTGGATAAGATCCCTTCTTGTTATGTGCATCATGATCTCCTTTTAAGGTTTGCAAAACATCCCCGGCCCGGCCGACCATGCAACAGGCCCACAACACCTCTTCCCCCTGGCAGCGCCGGGCGCCCGATGGCCGCAGCCCGCCTTACATTCTCATCCCCGGGACCTGGATCAGGTCGCCGTTGTTGGAATAGGTGAGATAGAATTCGATGTTGCGAAGCTCTTCGTCCTGGTAGGGCGGCACCTTGGCCCGCATGTTCTTCAGGCAACCGCGAAATCGTCGCTGCAGCGAGCCGGTCTTTCCCCACTTCAGGCGATAGGAGGGCCAGTGGTCGGTATGGTGCTTGTTGTTCGAGATCAGATTGGAGCGGGCCTTGTAGCCGGCATACTGGATGTGACAGATGGCGCAGCTGAAATTCAGCTGCCCCTGCCTCTTGTAATAGGCCCTCCTGCCCTCCTCGTAGAACGGCCGGGCCGGCCCATCGATGCTGACCTGGATCGGCATGCCGTTGGACAGGGACTTGATGTAGAGGGTCAGGGCCAACTGGTCATAGGACTCGTACTTCAGGGGCTTGGCACCCATGGCCTGTACCCGGCAGGCGTTGATCTGCATGGGAAAGGTCATGATGCCCTTGATGGCGGCATCGTAACGGGGAAAGTGGGTTGCCGCGCCCTTCAGCTTCATGGCGTCCCGGCCATGGCAGCTTGCACACGATTTCCCCTTGCTGCCCTCCACCTTGTTGGCCAGGTCCCTGCCGTCATCGAGCAGAAAGTCGGCCGGGTTGCCTTCCTCGGCCATCCGTGCCGTTGCATCGCCGTAATATTCCTTATAGCGTTTCTCGTACTCCTCGTAGGACATGCTGGGACTGAGTTCTTCCACGGTGTACCCCGCCTTGCCGGCTGCCCGGGCCCTGGTCCCGAACATGGCTGCAACCAGCACCGCGGCAACAGGCACAACGAGTATCTGCAATATGCGTATTTTCCTGTCTTGCATCTGTTCCTTTCCTCCTCAAGTGATCTGTCTCCCTGCGCCAGGCAAACGACGGTCCGTGGCGTCCGGCCGGCTTCCGCCTCCCGGTCTCCGCGACCGGGGGGCATTGGCCCGGCCGGGGAAGCGGCCCGGACAAGGGGGTTCTCCCGTCAGCATCATCCTACCTCGGGGTAACCTGCACGGTCTTTTCGTACACGCCGCCCTTGATATCCTTCCAGACGATTTTCAGGGGCGCTGCCTTATCGGCCTTGAGGTAGAACGTCATGAAGGGGTTGGCGCTGACCGCGATGGTCCAATCCGAGTGGTTGACCAGGGTATCGCCGTAATAGACGCTCACATCGTTGATGTAATAGGCCGGAACCTTTTTCTTGGTTTTCTTGTCGGTCCTGAACCCGGTCTCCATGGGATGCATGATCAGGGTCTTGACGGCGATGACCTGACCTTTCCGGATATTTCGTGGAAGCCGTATTTTAATCTTTCCTATTGCAGGCATGGTGATCTCCTCAGATATGAGCCAATGAATGGCCGGTTACGGCCGTGAAGGCCATGTTGTTCGAAACAGGATGGGATCCCGCCTCAACCGCCGCAGCCGCCGATGGTGACCTTGACATTATTGGTCGCGCCATAGAGTTTTCCCTTGCTGGTTTCCACAACCGCGCGAACCGGCGAGGTCTTGCGCATCTTGATCCGCAGGGCCAGGGCAGCCCTGCCGCTGGCCGGGGTCAATTCCGTGCTCGCGATGTACGGGTCCAGGTTGTTATCAACAAAGATCGTGATCTTCTTGACATAATTATCCGGGTCCATGGGCAGGTCCGCACTGACTTCGACAGGGACGACAGCACCGTTCTCGGCAATGATCGGGGTCTTCATCGTCACGTGGGACATCTCGATCCTGCGGTCGCCATAGAGTGTCTTCAGCTTGTCATTGATCGTTGTCCGGTTCTCGGCCGCCCTGGCCTCCCCGGTGCCCAGCCAGTCGGCCAGGGGAAGGTTTCCGCCGGAGACAACAGGAGAAAGGGCGGTGACGGAGAGTACCGCGGCAGAGGCAAGGCCGGCTTTCTTCAGGAAATCTCGGCGGGAATCTGAAAAATCATCTCGTTTCATGGATGTCTCCTTATTTTTTCTTGTTCAGGGTATACAGATAGCTCACCACGTCATCGATCTGCTGATCCGTCAATATCCTGTTGGCCCCGAATGGCGGCATGATCGTGTGCTCGTTGAACTTCCTGGGGTCCACGATCCACTGGGTTACCTCCCGGCGGTCGTCCGGACCGTAGGCGGCCATGGCCTCCACCAGGTTCGGGCCGATGTCACCGGGTGATTCCACGTCGGGCAGATAATGACAGGCCACGCAGTTGCCCAGCTTCCTGGTCTTGGCAATCTTCTCTCCCTGCTTGACATCTCCTGCCCGCCCGGGGGCCGGCAGACAGAAGAGCAACAGGAGGGACGCTGCGGCAAGCCACAACAGATAGTTTTTCCCCGTAACCTTGTCCCGGCAGTTCATACAGATATCTCCTCTTTCCGCGCCAGGGTTCTCTCTCGGCGAAAACCGGCCTGGCAGAACCGGTTTTCCGATGGATCTGTTCAGAGACCTTCTCCTCTGCTCCGGCAGGCCTTTTCCTCCTGCATTTCCGCCTGGGAAGCACAGACAACATCCAGGAAATCCTCCCTTCCCAGCGCTCCGGGGATGGTGAGGAGTATTTTCCCCGCACCATCGATGAAGAGGATGGTCGGGGTGCCCTTCACCCCGAATCTCTTCACCAGGGCCTCGCCACTCATGTGCAGCCCGGGGATTATCCGGCGGTCCCGGACATTGACCCGGATGACGCGGTTGTGTCGCGCCAGCAGGGCGGCGATCTCGGCATCACGCAGGACGATATCCATCCGGGCGCACCATGGACAGCCGTCCTGGTAAAAATAGAGCATTGTTGTCGGCCCGACGCCGCTCACCACCTGCTGCGATGGCAGCAGGAAGGACACGAGCAGGCAGAAGAAGAAAACGTGTTTCATGATGTCCTTGTTCAGCAAGGCCTGTGCCAGCAGCCGCGACAGGGGCAAAACCGCGGGTATACGGCGGCAGGGGCCGAAAACAGGGGGGATCCGCCGGCAGAGCCACTGTCCTTTTTTGCACAATGACGGCCGTGGCGCTGTCCCTTTATGTACAACAACGTGGTACAGCGCGCAACAGGAGGGGCCGGAGAACCGGCTCCAGGAGGGAGCGGTCCTGCCGGTGCAGTCGTACGACCGGCAAAAAAAACCCGGACCGTCATGGTCCGGGTTGGAGAGACATCGTATTCCCCCGCGCCTCTCGGGCGGGGAAGGGGTGGCTACATCAGTTGAGCACCGGCCTGGGCGTGGTGTTGGTGGACGCCGGCAGGATGGGATAGACCACGTGCGGCTGGCGGCCGGTGGTGGTCTTCAGGAAGTCGACGATCAGGCCGACCTCCTTCTTGCTCAGCGTGTCGCCGAGCTGGACAGAGCCCATCAGCTTGACCGCATCCTCCAGCTTCCACACCTTGCCGCTGTGAAAGTAGGGCGGGGTCAGCTCGATGTTGCGCAGGGACGGGGCCTTGAAGACATACTCATCACTCTGGACCATGGTCACCTTCATCCGGCCCTTGTCACCGGCCATGATATCCTTTGCCGGGCGCTCGACCACGCCAAAGGGGTAGTACCCCTCGCCGCCCATGTTCAGGCCGCCATGGCAGTCCACGCACCCCTTTTCCATGAACAGGGCCAGTCCCTTCTGCTCATCCCTGGTCAGGGCCGCCTCCTCGCCGCGCAGGAACCGGTCGAAGCGGGAATCCGGGGTGGTCAGCGTGGCCTCGAAGACCTCGATGGCCGCGGCCATGTTATCAAAGGTGAGCGGATCCTTGGCATCGGGAAAGGCCTTTTTGAACATCTCCACGTACTCGGGCATGCTCTTGAGCGTCTTGATGGCGCCCTCCGGGGTGTTGCTCATCTCCACCGAGGCCTGGACCGGGCCCTTGGCCTGTTCCTTCAGGTCCTTGGCCCGGCCGTCCCAGAACTGGGCCACGTTGTAGACCGCGTTGAACACGGTGGGCGAGTTACGCGGTCCCCTCTGCCAGCCGTGACCGGTGGCCGTCTCCTGGTAATCGTCGCCGCCCATGCCCACGTTGTGACAGAAGTTGCAGGAGACAAGGGCGCTCTTGGAAAGCCTGGGCTCGAAATAGAGCATCTTGCCCAGCTCGATCTTTTCCATGGTCACGGGATTCCCGGGCAGTTCCGGGATGCCAAAGGGAATGGGTTTGAAATGCTGCTGCGCCTCCTTCATGACACTGTTGCCGGCAAAGGCGACCCCTGCCGCCATTCCCAGGGCCAGGACTCCTGCTGCGATGATCTTTTTCATGATGCTTCCTCCTCTTGGATGGTGATCTGTTCCTGTACTCGTCGTTCCAGGTCTCCCCGGCAGTCTGCACGGCCGGTATACCGTGGCCGCAGAGGTCCCCCTGACCTCTCTCCACTGCCATTAGGGAGGAATATTACCGGAGATATTCCGGTTGTCAATATTTTTTAGTAAAAATTATCACTATTTTTTGCATCACCATACCAACAGGAATTTTTTGCAGTACCACAATTTCACGGATTCAGGCCCGGAGACAGGTGCTCTCCGCCATTTCCCCTGCCCGGCCTAGCGGCTGCCGCTCTCCGGCCGGACAAGCACCTCGACCACCGGCACCTCCCAGGACTCCAGGCGGCACCGGTCACGGTAGTCCGGATCGCCCTCTGCCGCCGTCCGCCGGACCATGGCCAGGACCCGTACCTCGCAGACGTCCTCCAGGCGGGGCCGCCACCGCTCCACCGCCCGGCGGGACAGGGCGGCCAGGGCCAGGCCCTGGTCACAGAGCAGGATCCTGTCCTGCCGGAGCCGCAACTCCAGGCGGCTGCCGGGCCCCAGGCGCCGCAGTCCCTGGTGCACCGGGTGGCCGGCAGGGTAGCGGGCCGCGAAACCGAGGTAGAGATCCTCCATGCCCAGCAGGTGATAGCGGACCTGCACCACGGGCTGTGCACGATGTTGACGGCCCGGCCGAACGCGAAGCAGGAAGGAGCCCCGCAGGGCAGGGGTAAAG
>WFUT01000005.1 GCA_015484845.1 Desulfobulbaceae bacterium | reverse complement strand
TCGATGGGGATCTTGAGCCGCTCCACCATGGTCAGGTTGTTCAACCGCCTGATCTCGTTGGGATAGCCGATGGTGACGCTGCTGACCTTGTAGCTGAGCAGCCGCTTCATGGCCATGGCGCTGGCCAGGGCATCGGGATCGGCGATGATGACGATCAGGACCTCATCGCTGCGTTCAAAGAGCTCCAGCAGCCCGTGCAGCCGCGTCTGGGCCGAATTCTTGCTCGCACTCCTGGTGACGGTATCGCCGATCTTTTCCAGTCGTTTCAACATAATCGTTTGCACTATGCAAAAAAAAACCACCGCTGGCGCTCATGCGAGCGATCCGCAGTGGCATGGGTGGCTCTCAGCCGAGAATGGCAACCTGGGGGGCGGGGCCTGTCTCCTGGACCGCGGCGCGCGCCCGGGATGTTTCTGCTGGCAGATTCTTCATGGCGGAGAGTTTCCTTCCTGCGCCCGTCCGAACCGACATGGATTCGAACCACAGGATAGGCGACTATACCATAGCGGCGACAGGAATTGCAAGTCAGGCTTTCCGGCCCCGCTGTCCGTTGCCAAACACCGGTACTGACGGGAAAAGCGCGGGATCGGTGTGGGGGATGAAGCGGGAACCGGAGAAACGGATCATGAATTCCTGGTTCACGTTCAGCTCGATATAGGTGATGCGGCGGCCGATCTCACCGCTGCGGCTGCGAGCCTCCTCGTCGAGCAGGATCAGCTCGGCACCGGCCAGCGAGCTGTTGCCAAGAGGACGGTAGGTGCCAAGGGGCAGGTCCGGCAGCATGCCCAGGACGATGGCCTGGCGTGGATCGATATGTTTGCCGAATGCCCCGGCGACAAAGATGGCGTCGAGATCGGCGAAATCCACCCCGACCTGGCTGGTCAGGGTGGTGAGGATGGCGTACATGGCGGCCTTGGAGCGCATCATCGCGTCCAGGTCCACCTGGCTGAGCAGCACCGGCCGGCCGTGGGCCGTCTCCGATGCCGGGGCCACTATGAAGGCCGGCTCGCCGTCTATCTCCCGGATGTGGTCGCGGAGAAAACGCTGCCGGGCGGCCGTGTTGTCATCCATGTCCGGCTGCAGCTTGCCGCGCAGGTCCACGATACGCGCCAGGTAGAGCTCGGCCACCAGGTCGATGAGCCCGGAGCCACAGATGCCGGCCGGCGGCGTGTCATCGATGGTCTGGTACTCAAGCCGCCAGGCCTGCCGGTCCAGGCGCACATGCTCGATGGCACCGGGCCCGGCCCGCATGCCCATCCTGGCCACCCCGCCCTCCAGGGCCGGCCCGGCAGCGCCGGCACAGGCGATGAGCCAGTCACGGTTTCCCAGGACCACCTCGGCATTGGTGCCCACGTCGATGAGCATGCAGGTCTTCTCCATCCGGTCCAGGCCGCTGGCCAGGATGCCGGAGATGAGATCGCCACCAAAATAGGAGCCCGTGCTGGGCAGCACCCAGACCGGGGCCAGGGCATGGATGGCCAGGCCGATCTCGCCGGCGGCCAGGGGATCGGGGCTGTTGACCAGGGGGATGTAGGGTTCACGGCAGATATGGCGGGGATCAAGCCCCAGGAGCAGGTGGACCATGGTGGTATTGCCCGAGACACTGACCGCCCGGATCGCCCCCGGCGCCACGTCGGCGGCGCGGGCCAGGTCGCGGACCAGGACGTTGATGCTCTCCACCACCGCCTCCTGGAGCAGGGCCAGGCCGTTTGCGCCGTCATCCCGGGTCGTGGCAGCGAAATGGATCCGGCTCAGGATGTCGGCGCCATACTCGATCTGGCGGTTGGGGGTGTGGGCCCGGGCCAGGCGGCGGCCGGTTGCCAGGTCCAGCAGGGAGGCCTCCAGGTGGGTGGTGCCGAGGTCCAGGGCCATGGCCGGCAGGAGCGGCGGCGGCGCGGCAAGGAAGTCGACCAGCTCCAGCCGGTGCGGCAGGACGTTGAGCACGGCCTGGCCGGAAAACCCGGCCTCGCGGAAGCGGGCCGCCACCGGGCCCATGGCCCGGAAGGGGATGTTCAGGGGCCGCGCGGCCAGGGAATCGTCCAGGCCATGGACCAGGGCCGCGCGCAGCCGGTCCAGGTCGGCGGTGTTGTCCTGGAGACTCGGCGCAACAGCCTCCACGCCGACACAGCGCACCAGGGGCAGGGTATCCATGGTGATCCTCATTCAACCTAGATCCTGCAGTTGGCAATTTTGCCGGAGATGCGAGGCAGCAAGGGCGCAGACGTATACGAATACTTCAACCCCTTGATAACGAAGCAGATTCGGTAAAATTGCCAATCCCCAAGGGAGAGAAAATGAAGAAAAAAATCCTTCACCCGATCAGTGAGTCGAAAAAAACGATCACGTTCGTATAATCCGCTGATTCGGCAAAAGAAAATTTTTTTCTTCATTTTCGAAGTGCAGGATTTTGGTTCAAGACTTGACTCAAACAGAGGCAGAGGGTACTACATGCGCGGTAAGCGGACAAGAAAAACCGTAAACCGTCAACTTCCTCCCCTCTGCCGTGAAACTCCTCGACCGTTACATCCTCAACCAGTTCGGCAAGAACATCCTGATGCTCATGGCCGGCTTCATCTCCATCTATCTGCTGATCGACTTCTTCGAAAAGATCGACAACTTCATGGAGAAGGGCAAGTCCATGGCCCTGGTGATCCGGTTTTTCATGCTCAGCATCCCCTTTATCATGGAGCAGATGGGGCCGGTCTGCATCCTGCTCGCCGGCGTGGTCACCCTGGGCGTGCTCAACCACAGCAACGAACTGATCGCGCTCAAGGCCAGCGGCATCCCGCTGAAGAAGATCATTGCCCCCATCATCGGCGCGGCCGTTGCCTGCACCATGGTCCTGCTGGCCATGTCCCAGTTCGTCCTGCCCAGGACAGTGGCCGAGACCAACCGGATCTGGAACCGCGAGGTCAAGGGCCGGGTGCCGCTGGGGATCTACCGCAACGGCCGCTACTACTACCGCGGCCAGGAAGGGTTCTACTCCTTTGCCCGGCCCGATCCGCACAAAAACGAGTTTCTCTACTTCTCCTACTCCTCCTGGGACCGCGACTACCAGCTCAGCTCGCTGATCGCGGCCCGGCGGGCCGTGTGGAAGGACGGCATCTGGACCCTGCACCAGGGCCAGGTACAGACGGCCGCAGGCGACGGGGACTACACCACCGAGGTCTTTGCGGTGCGTGATTTCGGTTTCCCAGAGAAACCAGGGGATTTCTTTGTCCCGCAGTACCATTCCCTGGAGCTGTCCCTGGTGGGACTGTACCGGGACGCAAAACGCAAACAGTCGCCCGAAGAGGCCAGCAAGGCATGGACCGAGTTCTACGGCCGCATCTCCTACATCATGCTCGGCCTGCCCCTGCTCCTGCTCGGCCTGCCCATGCTGCTCATGGTCTACCGCCGCTGGGGCCGCGACCTGTCCCTGGCCATTCCGGTGAGCTGCGGCCTGGCCTTTGCCTGCTGGGGGATCTGGGGGACCCTGCAGTCCCTGGCCAAGGCGAGCTACCTCAACCCGCTGGTGGCGGCAATATCGGTCCACCTGCTCATCGGCAGCCTGGGGCTTTTCCTGCTGATCAGGGAAGACAGCTGACCGGTGCGCGACCGGTGGCCCTGCCTGGGGACGACCAGATGAGCATGCGGAAAAAGAAAAAGATCGGCATCGTCGGCGTACCGCCCCTGGCCGTGCTGGAAGAGATCCTGTCCCCGGAGAGCGAGATCATCGACCTGGACGAGCCCCAGGTCCGCGCCTCCCTGGACCTGACCGCGCCCCACCTGCCCCGGGTCTACTGCGCCATCCTGCGCACCGTGGTCCTCAACGTCCTGCACCTGGACCTGGACGCCATCTACATCGACGTGGGGCCGGGCAAGTGCGACTGCGCCCTGCACGTGGCCACCATCCTGCGGGACATGCTCGACATCCCGGTGACCGCCACCCGCAACCTGGACAGCGCGGGTTTCGGCACCCCGGTCTGCCGCACCAGGATGGCGCTCACGGACAAGCTGCTGGCCATCACCGCCAGTGTCCGCTCCACCGCCCCGCACCGGCCCCTGCCGCCGTGCAGGCCCACGGCCGGGTTCTGGGGCGTGCCGCCGCGTGACTTCTCCATCCTGGCCCTGTTCCCCGACACCACCCATGTCTACGGCTGGAGCCGCTGCATGGAAAACAAGACCCCGGCCGACCTGGAACTGGAGGCCCATGTCAACCCGGAGGTGCCCACGGTCTTTTTTGCCCAGTCCTTCTGCGCCAAGACCGCCCTGGCCCGCCACCTGGCGGCCCGCCATCCGCGGGCCCTGTACGTGGACTGCGATGTCAGTGCCGGTTCCTCGGTGCGGGCCAAGATCGAGGCCTTCCTGGAACTGTCCGGCGTCCGCGGTGGAGACCGCTGAACCATGCTCCTTGCCGATTTCGGGACATCCTACTGCAAGATCCTGGACACGAACCAGGACCACGGGCCGCGGGTCATGGCCAGCCGCGACCTGGAGCCCGGTTTCATGGCCGACCTGGCCACCGGCCACAACGCGGCCCGACGCAGCCGCAGGAGCATCAACGAGCTCACCGCCCTGGCCCGGGGCGGCGAGCGCCTGGTCGGGGAAGAGGACTTCCTCCTGCTCGACTGCGGCAGCCGGGATATCAAGTATGTCCGCTTCCAGGGGGGCCAGGTGATTGACATGGGCTGGAACGCCGAGTGCGGCGCCTCCATGGGCTTCACCATCGAGCTCCTGGCCAGCTACTACAACATCGACTACCATACCCTGCCCGTGCCCGGGACCGGGTTTTCCATCACCTGCGGCGTGCTCGGCATGAGCCACATCTTCGACGCCGTGGTGGCCGGCAGCTCCGAGGCCGAGGCCGTGGCAAAATTCGTGCGCGGCATCGCGCTCAATGCCTACCGCTTCGCCGGTTCGCCGGAGAGGCTCCACCTCTCCGGGGGGCTCTGCGACAACCCCCTCTTCGTGGGCAGCTTTCCCTGCCAGGTCGTTCCCCTGGGCCGCTTCGTCCTCCTGGAGGGGCTGCGCGCCTCCATGGAGCGGCCGGACCCGGCCTGAGTGCCAACCGCTACTTCTGCTCCATGGCGGCGATGAACCGGTTGGAGTCCTCGATGGCCGCGTTCATCTGGCGGATCAGGCCGTCGATATCCTGCTGCAGGCCGGAGAACTCGGCCCGCAGCGAACCGATGGCCTGGGCATTGAGATTGTGCTTGAGAAAAAGCACGTTGTCATGCAGGCCCATCAGCACCGGCTGCATGCTCTTCTCGGCCCTGAGCATGGAGCGCAGCATCTGCTCGTAGTGTCTCCTCGTCTGCCGGAGCTGCTCCTCGCTTGCCCGGCGCAGTTTCCGGCTCTGGTACTGGTCGAGTTCGTCCTCCCACTCGTCGAACAGTGCCTCGGCCACCGACTCCACCTTGCGGATCCTCTCCGACACCTGCTGCGCGGCCCCGGAACAGTCCTCGTACTCGGCGGCCAGGCGGTCGTAGGCCCGTTTCAGGTCGGTCTGCTCCAGCTTGACCACGGACCCGAACTGTTCCAGGGCAGACCTGAACTGCTCCTGGGCCTCGGCCTGCGAATCACGGGCCTCGGCGACCCGGTCCACCAGGATATCGCGCTTGTGGACGCCCACCTTTTCCATGGCCGCATAGTAGGTCTTTGTACAGCCGACCAGGGCCAGCACCAGGCCGATGAGCAGGGCATAGCGCGGCAACACGGAATTCTTCGTCATCCTGCTGCCCCCCTTTCCTGCCCGCTGCCGACCGGAAGACCGCCTCCGGCCCCTTGCCGGCCCTTCTCCTCCCCGGCCCGGGGCAGCATGACCATGAAGCTGCTGCCCCGGCCCGGTTCGCTCTCAAGGCGAACCCTGCCGCCATGCGCCTCGACAATGGCCTTGACAGCGGCCAGGCCCAGGCCGGTGCCGGCGACGTGGCCGGCGCCGTTCTCCGGGATACGGTAGAATGAATCAAAGATATGCTCCTGCTCCTCCGGGGCAATACCCGGCCCCTGGTCCCTGATCTCCACCACCGGCCCGGACTCCCCGCTGCGGACGACGACCCGCACCGTGGTGCCCTCGTAGGAATACTTGATGGCATTGTCGATCAGGTTGGAGATCACCCGGTTCATCTGCAGGCTGTCGATATTCACCGGCGGCAGGGAGTCGGGCAGCTCCAGGCTGAGGCGGATCCGCTTCTTGGCCGCCTGCACCTTGAACCCGTCCACGATCTCCCGCAGCAGGCGGCCCAGGTCATGGGGCTCGATGTGCAGCTCAAGACGGCCCGACTCGATGCGGGCGATCTCGAGAAAGGAACGGATATAGCCCTCCAGCCGATGGATCTCCCGGCGGATACTCTCCAGGTAACGGACCTGCTTCTCGTTGAGAGGCCCGGCCTTGCCCTGGAGCAGCCGCTCCAGGAAACCGCCGGCAATGGCCACCGGCACCTTCAGGTCGTGGGTGAACAGGGAGATCAGGTTCTTCTTCTGGGCCTCCAGTTTCTTGATCGCCGTGGCATCGCGGAACAGCTCGATACCGTACTCCAGGCGGCCATGGTCGTCCACCAGGGCCACGCTGGAGAGGATGATGGCCTTTTTCTGTCCCGAGCGGGTGGAAATGACGGCATCGCGCTCCCTGCAGGTCCGACCATTTTCCACGCTTTCCCGCAGGGGGCATCGCTCGCCGCAGAGGCTGCTCAGCAGGACATCGGAACAGGGCCGTCCCAGGGCATCCTTTTTCGGCCAGCCGGTGATCCGCTCGGCCGCTGCATTGAACTCGATGATGCGCAACCGGTCATCGACGATAAAGAGCGCCATGGGCAGCTCCCGTATCACCAGGTCACAGATCTTTTCCCTGCCGGTCGATGTCATGATATTCTCTTCTCCTCGGGTTGTGCTTTACCGTGCTCCTGCCAGTAAACAGGAAAACGCATGGTCAGCCGCGCCCCCGGCGCAGGCGACTCGATATTTTCGGCGGTCAGCGACGCCTGGTGCTCGGCCAGGATCTGCCGCACCAGCATCAGGCCGGAACGTCCCGCCGGCAGGACCCCGCCGGCCGGCTGCGCCAGCTCGGCCAGTGTTCCGGCATCCAGGCCCTCGCCCTGGTAGGTGACAGAGAGTTCGGCCCCCTTGCCGCCGGTGGTGATCCTGATCCGCACCTCGCCCCCCTCGGGCGAGGCCTTGGCCGCGTGACGGAGCACGTTCAGGATGGCCACCTTGAGGACATGCCGGTTGACCAGCACCGGAACCGGCTCCCTGTCCACCTCCAGGACCGGGGTCATCGACTTCCTGGACAGGGCATGACAGCTCTGCAGGCACTCGCGCACCAGCTGCACCAGGTCTTCGCGGACAATGAGACTGCGCCGCTCGGCCGCCATCCGGTGGAACTGCTTGACAATGTTCTCGATCTGGTCGGCCTGGGCCATGATCTGACGGATCTTTTTCTCCACCGGCGCGGGCAGGCCGCCCTTGCGGACAAGCTGCCGGGCCAGGCCGCCGATGACGGTGGTCGGGTTCCGGATCCGGTCGGCAACCTTGAGCGACATCTCGATGATGGTCCGTTCCCGGGCCAGTTCCTCCAGGTCGTTGCTCAACTGTAACAGTTCATTGTTGGCCTGATCAAGGATTCGATTCTGTTCCGTCTTTTCGCGCAGGAGCTGCAGGACCTCGTCATGCTTGGCACGCAGGTTCTCCAGGTAGGACTCCTCGGTGTCGGCAAAGAGCTCCCTGCGGATCTCGCCGGCCCTGCGCAGCATCTCCTCGTTCCAGGCAAGGCCACCCACCCGGCTCCTGTAGCGGAAGGTGATGGGCGCACCGCCGATGCCTCCCTGCAGGTCAAACCCGTCGAAGAGGGTGGCGAGCACGGAGAGCGGCTCCATCTGCAACAGCGCCTCCCTGCTCGCGGGACAGGAGGCGGCCATGGCCGGTCCTCCCTTGCCGCAGGCCATCCTGCTGCGAAAGAGCAGCTCCAGGCCGGCGCTGTCGCCCTCCTGCCGGACCAGGGAGAGCCGCATCTTGCCGCCCAGGTAGAGCCGGAGCAGGAAACGGGCCGATTCCGAGGCCGCCGTGGCCAGCCGGGTGACCTGCAGGCGCGGACAGCCAAAGGCGCGAGCCGCGATCTTGACCTTGTCCCTGACCCGGGGGACATCGTCCCCCTTCTCGATGAGCAGGGTGAGGAGATGATGCTCTTCCCGTGTCATGGCTGCCACTCCCCCATGAACAACGCCGCGTCGTCCTGGCGGCGACGGTCGGCGGCAAAGGCGAGCTGGAGCAGGAACGGCAGGCCCGGCTGGTGCCGTCCGCCGGCAACAGGGCCCGGCCCGAGGGCGGCAAGGATCGCATGGGCCTCCTCCACTGCCAGGGGCAGCAGGCCGTCGGTGTGCAGGACACAGGCCACGGAGTGCTCCGGCCGCCAGAGGGTGTTTTTCACCCGGTGCCAACCGTTTCCCTGGACCGAGGGCCGCAGACGGGGCTGCACCACCCGGCCGTCGATGCGCAGCCAGGCGCTGATGTTGCCGATGCCGGAACAGCTCACCGCCTGCTGCAGCCGGTCCAGGCAAAGGACCAGGATGGCTGTCTCCACAGCCAGGACCGGCCGCAGGAACTCCAGGACCTGGTCCGGCGGCCAGACCAGCTCGATCTGCCGCAGGCGGGCGCCGATGCGGCGGGTGGCCTCGCCGCCGCTGCCCACACCCGGGCTGTCCACCATGACGATCCGCACGAACCGGCCGTCGCCCCGGATAAAGATATTATCACCGCAGGGCGCGGTCTCGGAGCGTGGCGCCACCAGGCCGTCCAGCTCCAGGCCGCCCCGGCCGGCAAGAAAACCCGGCGTGCGCCTGTCGGGCCAGCAACGGGCCACGATCATGGTACCGCAGCAGGCAAGGGCGGCACCCTCCGGGCAGGCAAAGGGGCCGCCGGGGCCGGAACAGATGAAAAAATGATCCGCCAGGCGGCGGATCGACGCCAGGCCGGCACCCAGGCCGGTGGTGGAACGGCGATGGCCGCTGCCGGACCGGAGCACCGCTTCCACCGACCGGATCCCCGGTCCCCGGTCCATGCTGGCAATGGTCATGCGGGGCGTGTTGCCGAAAAAGAGACCGGCCAGGCGCAGCATGCCGCCGCTGGTACCGTGGTCAAGATGGTTCTGGGCCAGCTCGCTGGCCATGAGACGGACCTCGGCCTGCCGCTGGGCGGGAAACCCGAGCTCGCCGGCCATCTGGCCGGCGCAGTGCCTGGCCACGGAGACATCGGCCGGGATCCGGACATCCAGTTCCCTGTAGAACCGGGTCATGACAGCTCCCCGGCGTCCGGACCGGAGGCCTGCGGCCCGGATTCGTGCAGCCGTACCAGGGCCTGTTCCACGTCCAGGGCAAACTCCATCTCCGGCAGCGTGATGCCGAAATCGAGCAGGGTCATCACCACTGGCACGCAGAGTCCCACCACCACCATCCGGGCCTGGAGCAGGTGCAGGACCCGGGCCAGGGCCTGGAGCTGGCGGGCCAGGTGGGAGTCCAGGACCTCGAAGTGGTGCAGGTCGACGATGACCCCGGAGATCGCCTCCCGGCTGACCCGGGAACTCACCCGGGCAAGCAGTTCCCGGATACCGGCATCGTCGATGTCCTCCTCCACCGACACCAGGAGGACCCCGCCCAGGGAGAAGAGGGAAAAGGGCTGCATGTCCGCGGCCTACTCTTCCTTTTCGCCCTCTTCACCGAGCGCCCCCATGAAGTGGGAAAATTTCTTCATCTGCAGCCGCCGCTCCTCGAGCTGGGCAATGGCGTACTGGAGGGCATCGGTCATCCTGCCCTTGAGGATGATGTTCTCCAGGCTGACGCCGGAATCGCTGATCACCCGCGCCGTATGGGGGCCGACGCCGGTGAGCAGGGTCTCGCTGCCCATGAGCCGGGCCGCGGCCGCGGTCTGCAGGATGTGGCGCGCCACGTCGGCGTCAACGATGGGCACGCCGGTGATATCGACGATGACAAAGGCGGCCCGGGTCTGCTCGATGGACTGCAGGACCCGCTCCATGGCGATATGGGCCCGGTGGCTGTCCAGGGTGCCGATGAGGGGCAGGGTCAGGATGCCGTCCCACACCTGGATGACCGGTGTGGAGAGCTCCAGGATCTCGTCCTGCAGGTGGCGGATGTCCTCTTCCCGCTTCTTCAGCAGCGACTCCTTCTGCTCCAGGATGATCCGGTCCTTTTCCAGCCGCTCGCTGATGTCGATGAAGTTCTCCACGCAGCCGATGATCTTGCCCTCGTAGTTCTTCAGCGGCCGGCTGGAGTACTCGATGGGCACCTGGCGGTCGCCCACCTGCATGGTGGTCTCGCCGTAGTTGGCCCGGTCCTTGGACGTGACGATGTCGCAGGTGCAGAACTCGGTACGGCACATGGGGGTCTTGAAGATGTCATAGCACTTGCGGTCAAAGCAGTCGCCCGGCCGCTTGCCCACCATCCTGGCCCCGGCCTTGTTGATCATCAGGATGTTGTGCTCGAGATCGGTGACAAAGATGCCCGAGGTGATGGCGTTGATGATCTCGGAGAGGAAGCCCTCGTCCAGTTGAACCTCGCTGATGTCCTTCATGCGCCCTCCTGTTGTTGCAGAACTGGTCACTGCCTCCCTTACGCGGTCATGCCGGCCCGCACGGACGGTCCGGCCATGCAGGGACGCGGCACCCCGGCGCCCGCCGGCCTGCCCCTGCCGGGCCGGCGGGTACCGGGGGGTGCCCCTGCTCACACCGTATCCCTGGCCGCGAACTCCGGCTCGTGCAGGGGAATGATGTAGTCGGCCATGTCCCGGACCTTGAGCATCAGGTCATAGGCCTCGTAGGTGTTGACACTGGTGCCGGGCGGGATCACCTCCATCTCCATGGCCCGGACCTGGACCGGGGGCTCGAAGTTCTCGCGGATCACGCAGAAGCCGGTGATGGCGGTGCGGCCGCGCTCGGTATCCACGAACACGGTCATGCCGCCCGGGGTGTGGGCCGGGGTGTGCATGACCGAAATGCCGGGAAGGAGTTCGCCGTCCTCCCGCACCACCTCGATCTGGCCGGCATCGCGGATCTCGAAGATAAAATCCTCCACGTACCGGTAATCCAGGGGATGGGGATTGGCGATGGTCTCCAGTTCCTTTTCATGGATGTAGAAGCGGGCCTTGCTGCACTTGTAGTCGTTTTCGCAGTGATCGGCATGGAGATGGGTGTGGATCACCACGTCGATGTCGCCGGGCGTGAGATCGTACCGGGCCAGGGCATCCTCGAAGGTGTAGATGCGGCCGCCAATGGCCTTTTCCCGGTCCTCGGACTGGACCGGGTGCATCTCGCCGGTGTCGACCAGGATCCTGCGGTCGCCCCCTTCCAGGTACCAGGAATAGATGGGAATGGTGTAGGGTGTGCCATAGTCGTGCTGGTAGGTCATCATGCCCTTGTCAAAGACCTTGGTGCCCACAACCATGGGGTGAATCGTGTAGGTGCTCATGGTATGCCTCCCATACTTGAGATTAATCTGTTGCCTTGAAAAACGAAGCAGGCCGCTTGCCAAGGCAACAGCTCACCTCTCAAGTGCGGTGGAACCACTTTTCGATCTCCTGCCGGTCAAAGCGCCGGATCACCGGCCGGCCATGGGGACAGTGGGAAAAGACCTCGCTCTCTTCCATCTCCTGCAGCAGCCGCAGCATCTCTTCGGGCTGCAGCCGGTTGCCCGCCTTGACCGCGGCCTTGCAGGCCATGGAGGCCAGGAGGCTGTCCATGGCCGGCGCCACCACCCGGTCCCTGCCGCCGGCCGACCGCAGCCCCTCCAGGACCTCGAGCAGGATGTCACCGGCGTCCAGGCTCCGGAGCGGGGCCGGCACCGCCTTGACCAGCCAGGTGGAGCCCCCGAAATGCTCCACCTCCAGGCCCAGGGCACGGACCTCCTCCAGGTTCTGCTCCAGGGTCCGGGCCTGCTCCGGTCCCAGTTCCACCGAGACCGGGAACAGGAGCCCCTGTCGGGGCACGGACCGTTGCAGGTAGCCCTGGCGCAACCGGCCATAGAGGATACGTTCGTGGGCCGCGTGCTGGTCGATCACCACCAGGTGATTGTCCTTTTCGCAGAGCAGGTAGAGCTCAAAGAGCTGGCCGATGAGGACAAGGCCGCTGCCCCTGGTTACGTCCGCGGACGTGGCGCCGGGCTCGGCCACCCGCAGCAGGCCCGGCTCAGGAAAATCGTCGCGGCCACCGGCCCCTGCAGGCCCGGCCGCTTCCCGGAAACGGGATACCGGGGGTCGGGTGTCCTGCCCTGGCGGCGGCACTGTCGTCTGCCGCCCCCCACCGGAGGACGACGGGTAGGCGGTCCCTGCCGCGGTGGCGGCCCGGCCGGTTTCCGGCCCGGGGGGTTCTCCCCGGCCTGCCGGCACAGCAAAGAGCTCGGAGCGCAGTGTCTCCTGGTGGGCGGCAATGGAGTCCGCCACCATGGCGCGGACAAAGGCATGGACCTGCCCGCTCCTGCGGAACCGGATCTCCCGCTTGGCCGGATGGACATTGACGTCCACCTGGCCGGGCTCCAGGGTGAGCCGCAGCACCCCGGCCGGCTGGCGCCCCTTCATCAGGAACCCCTGCATGCCGTCGACCACCGCGTGCCGGATCATCCGGTCCTGCACCGGCCGGCCGTTGACCAGGATCCGCAACCGGGCACCGCTGGCAGGGACAGCGTCGGGCAGGAGCAGGAACCCGTCCATGTGCAGGCCGTCCCCTGGCTCGGGCGCACCGGCCAGGGGCAGCAGGGTGTCCCGGTAGCGGAACACGTCCCTGGTCCGCTGCTCCAGGTCGCTGCCGGCCGGGTGATCCAGCACCTGCCGGCCATCCACCTGCAGGCTGAAACCGGTCTCCGGGCGGGCCAGGGCCTGGTTGCGCAGCACCTCCTCGATATGATAGACTTCGGTGCGCGCCGACTTGAGAAACTTCTTGCGCGCCGGCATGTTGCCGAACAGGTTGCGCACCTCGATGACCGTGCCGCGGCCACAGCCGTCCTCGTGCACCCGCTGCAGGGTGCCGTAGCGGATCTCGGCCCTGGTGCCCATGGCCGCGTCCTTCTGCCGGGAGAGGATGGTCATCCTGGAGACCGAGCCGATACTGGGAATCGCCTCACCCCGGAAGCCAAGGGTGGCAATGGCCTCGAGCTGGCCCTCCTCGTGCAGCTTGGAGGTGGCGTGCCGTTCGATACAGAGCAGGACATCGTCGGCGTCCATGCCCTCGCCGTTGTCCATGACCCGGACCAGGCGGGCACCGGCGCCCTCCACCTGGACCGTGATCCTGGTGGCGCCGGCATCGAGGCTGTTTTCCACCAGCTCCTTGACCACCGAGGCCGGCCGTTCGACCACCTCGCCGGCAGCGATCTGGTTTGCCAGGTGTTCCGAGAGGATGCGTATGCGTGACACGGCGATTGCCGGGAAAATATTAACGTATTAATGGATGATCTCTTGCCCCGATCATGGTATCTCTGCCTGCACGGGTACCGGGGTGCCGCAGGACCGGCCGGGGCCGCCATGACTGTGCAATTACCTAATTGAATTCTTAATTCTTCTTTTCTCTCTTGTCCACCAAACCTTCCAGAAAAAGACAGAAGACCACGCGCAGCACCAGGTCGCGCACCAGGCCCCTGTCCCAGACCCCGATCATCGTCTTTCTCCTGGTCGTCTGCGGCCTTGCCACCCTGTGCATAGGCACCGGCCTGGCCTGGTTCCTGTCACTCAACATCCCGGACATCCGTTCTGTCAGCGATTACCGCCCCCTGGTGGCCACCCGGGTCCTGGACCGTAACGGCCGCGAGATCGACGCCATCTTCCGCCAGTACCGGATCGTGGTGCCCTACAACCGCATGGCGCCGCTTCTGCCCCGGGCCTTTGTCGCTGCCGAGGACAGCCGCTTCTGGCAGCACGGCGGCCTGGATATCTGGTCCATCTTCCGGGCCGCGGTCAACAACCTGCGCTCGGGCCGGCGCAGCCAGGGCGGGTCCACCATCAGCCAGCAGGTGACCCGGGCCCTGCTCCTGACCCGGGAAAAGAGCTACTTCCGCAAGATCACCGAGGCCATCCTCGCCTACCGGCTGGACCGGATGCTGAGCAAGAAGGAGATCCTGACCATCTACCTCAACGAGATCTACCTGGGCGAGGGCGCCTACGGGGTCGAGGCCGCGGCCCGCACCTACTTCGGCAAGAGCGCCGCCGACCTCGACCTGGCCGAGATCGCCCTGCTCGCCGGCCTGCCGCAGGCGCCGAGCCGCTACTCGCCGCTGACCCACTTCAGTGCGGCACGGGCCAGGCAGCGCTACGTGCTCAACCGGATGGCCGAGGACGGGATCATCTCCGCCGCCACGGCCCGCAGGGCCTATGCCGAAAAGGTGCACCTGCAGAAGGGCAACCGCCAGAAGGAACAAAACGGGTATTTCACCGAGTATATCCGGGAGCAGCTCTCCGGCCGCTACGGCAGCGAGGAACTCTTCCGGCAGGGCCTGGTGGTCTCCACCACCCTGGACAGCCGGCTGCAGAAGGCGGCGATCCGTGCCCTGCGTGACGGTGCCCTGCAGGTCAAGAAACGGCACCGGGCAGGAAAACCGCCCCAGGGCGCCCTGGTGGCCCTGGACACCAGGGGCCGGATCCTGGCCATGGTCGGCGGCCTGGACTATGGCACGAGCCCCTACAACCGGGCCGTGGTCGCCCGCCGCCAGCCGGGCTCGGTCTTCAAGCCCCTGATCTATGCCGCGGCCTTTGAACGCGGCATCCGCCCCGATGCCGTCATCGAGGACAAGCCGCTGGTCATCCGCAACCGCGACGGCTCCACCTGGCGGCCGAAGAACTACGACAACCGCTACCACGGCCCCACCAGCCTGCGCGAGGCCCTGGTCCACTCGCGCAACATCGTCACCATCAGGCTGCTGCAGAAGATCGGCATCCGGCCGGTCCTGGCCCTGGCCCACAGGGCCGGCATCACGGCGCCGCTCAGGCCGGAGCTGCCCCTGGCGCTGGGCGCCTCGCCGGTCTCGCTCCTGGAGATGACCGGCGCCTACACGGTCTTTGCCGCAGACGGCCTCTATCACGCACCCCTTGCCATCACCCGGGTCCGGGACCGGAACGGCCGCATCCACCCCTGGTCCCGGTCCGCAGCGCGGCGGGTGATCTCGCCGGCCACGGCCCACCAGGTGAGCGCGATCCTGGCAGAGGTCATCCGGCGCGGCACCGGCCGGCGGGCCGCCGGCATCCCCGGTGCCGCCGGCAAGACAGGGACCTCGGACGACAACCGCGACGCCTGGTTCATCGGCTACACGCCGTCGGTCACTGCCGGCGTCTGGCTGGGCTATGACCGCGGCCGCACCCTGGGCCGCGGCGAGACCGGCGGCCGGGCCGCGGCGCCGGTATGGAAAGAGTTCATGCAGGCCACTCTTTTTTCAGCACATCGGGGAACTCCATGACGATCAGGGCAGGACGCCAGATGCAGGCCTACTATACCGCGCCGGTTGCCCGGCGGCTGGCAGCGGCCCGCCACCTGTACCGGGACCATGGCCAAGACCTGGCCAGGGACCCGGCCATACGGTCCGGCCTGGCCGGGATCAGGCGCCTGGCCGCCGACCTGGAAGAGCAGATGCAGGCCATGGACATGGGCCGCCGGTGCAGCGCTTGCGCGGCCCGGGCCGGCGGCGGCTGCTGCAGCGCGGTCATGGCGGACAACACCGACGCCATCCTGCTGCTGATCAACCTGCTGCTGGGGGGCGACCCCGGCTGGCAGGAGGACAGTCCTGCCGAATGCGCCTTCCTGGGCAGAGAGGGATGCACCCTGGCCGTCAAGCCCATCTTCTGCCTGAACTACAACTGCAGCCAGATCCGGGAGGCGGCAGGCAGGGGGGAGATGGAGACACTGGAACGACTGGCGGGCCGCCTGCTGAGCGCGCAGACAGGGGTAGAGAGGACAATCCTGGAGTGGCTCGGCCGGCAGGAGGCCGAAGAAATTTGAGGGGCAGGAGGAGAACGAAACTGACAGGCACGGCGCAGCCCCCTGCGCCGTGCCTGTCCGTACCGGGTCGCACGGGCTACTGGGCGTAGGCACCGACCTTGAGGGTCTTCTGCAACTCCTCCACCGGGGTGTAGTCCAGGGGATCGGACCAGCCGACGATCTTGGCGGCCTTGGCGGCCCTGTCATCCGGCTTCATGGCCTTGAGAGCGGCGACAACCTGGTCGCTCAACCCCTGGTCGGTCCCGGCG
>WFUT01000004.1 GCA_015484845.1 Desulfobulbaceae bacterium | reverse complement strand
CTGCTACACGTTGAGTCGATTTTCTTAAACGGTTGGAAAATCGGCTGGATAGACGTTTTTTCCGCTCCCGGTTGTCCGGTTTTCAAACACTTTGTTGCTCTTTCCCGCCTTTTGCTGCCTTCCTTTTCTTGCCGTCGCCGTTTTTTTCTTGCCGCCGGCGTTTTCAATGACCTGTTTTTTCGTCAATATCTTGCAACGATCTTCCGCCCTCCCATGCTGGCATCTTCCTTGCTGAAGCAGGGCAACACGCCGGGAGGACCGCCGGGCGGCCCTCTCGTCCGATTGTTATTCCATAACCAAGAGGAGATCTGAACATGATGAAAAAGACAGCAGTACTGTGCGCTGTTGCCCTTGTCGCCGGGTCGGTGTCGCTGGCCTCGGCCCGGGGCGCCAGGCATCACAACACCACCAACGTGGTCCAGCAGACGACCATGGTCGGCACCTTTATCCGTCCGCAGGACAACGATTCGCAGGATACGGCCGAGACACCGGCGCCGCCGGAACAGCCCGGCGAGGCCGGGGAATCGACCCTGGTCAGCGCCAACATCCACAACAAGATCGACCAGGCCGGTGACATCACCAGTATTGTCACCAGTGGCGACAACAACCAGGCCAATGCCGCCTCCATCGCCATTACCGGCAATTCCCAGGTGTCCGGCAAGGTGGTGAACAGGATCAACACCGCGGGCAATATCACGGCCACGGTGGAGGACGGTTCCGGCAACCTGGCCAACGCCGGCACGGTCTCCATGCGGGGTGCGGTGTCCAGTGGCAAGGTGATGAACCGGGTCCGGGAGACCGGCGATATCACCAGCATGGTCTCGGGCGGCGACAACAACCAGGCCAATGCGGCCTCGATTGCCGTCAACTGATCTCCGGTCGGCTGGATGTGCCGCTCGCCTTTGCGCGGCCGGCATGTTCAGCCGATGGTCGGGATGTCCATCCTCATGAAAACGAACCAGGGGAAAGATGTCATGAAGCTTCGCACGATTCTGGCCCTCTTGCTGGTCTCCGGCTGGGTCTCGGTTGCCGGCGCCGATATGCTCGGCCTGCAGGCTGTTAACAGTGTTGAAGGGGGGAGCCATACCGCCCGGACCAGGGGCAGCGGCAATACCGCCAATGCCGGCTCGGTGCAGATCGACCATTCCCGGGCCGGCCGGGTGGTCAACGCGGTCCGGGCCACGGGCAGCGTATCGGCCACGGCCGAAGGCGACCGAAACCGGGTCAACACCGGTTCCGTGGTCCTGCGGGATTCAAGGGCCGAACGTGTTGTCAACAGCGTGGAGGCGGACGCCATGGACAACACGGTCCGCGGCAATGACAATGTCAGCAACATCGGTTCCGTGGTCCTGGAGCACGCGTCGGCCGGCGCGGTCTCCTATTCCATGCGGGCCGGCACGGTGCGGGGCAATGTGAACGGCTCCGGCAACCGGCTCAACATCGGCTCGGTCCACCTCGGTGGCGCCACCCGGGGGGATATCCGCGAGCATGTTGAGCTGGGCGATGTCTCGGTCTCCGTGAGCGGTAACAACACGGATGCCGGCGTGGACTCCGTGGTCATTGAATAACTGCCCGGAGACCATGCCATGCGACGAACCGCACTCGTTTTTCTTGTCTCCCTCGTCCTGCTGACCTGCAGCGGGGTGTGCCGCACCAGGGCCGATGATCTCGACGACGGCATCCCCATCGACGACTCCATCAACAAGTACGACCAGATCGGTGACCACGTGGAGACCAACTTCAGCTATCTTTCGCTGCGTGCCAGGAGCGAGGCCGAGACCCGGTCCGGCGATACCGACACCATTGTCCGGAAATCGGACAACTCTCTGCTCAACAGTGTTGTCCTCAAGCCGGGCGCCACGGTCCAGGGCGATATTATCATCATTGACCAGTCAAGGGGGGACAAGACCATTGTCACGAAGTAGACACTCTTCCCGGACCTCGACAGGCATCGGCCTGCTGCTCTGCCTGGCGGCCGTCCTGCTCACCTCCTGCGCCAGGGTCGACCCGAGACAGGTGGAGGTGGAACTGCCGCACGGTGAGCCGATGGTCAAGCGGACCAGTTTTGACCGCCACCTGGCCGATCTCGGCAGGATGAGCGTGATCTATGGCAAACGGGTCCGCATCCAGGGCAAGGACATTGCCGACGAAACCGGGACCTCCAAGTACGGCTTTGGCGAGATCCCCCGCGATATCACGGAGATGACCAAGAGCGCGCTGAACGCCATTGGCGGCAATGTGCTTTATATCCCCTACAACCCGGTGTTTATCAACAACGAGATGGTCACCGGCTATTCCAGCTTCCAGGGCAAGATCATCCCCGACGTTGTCCTCTCCGGCGGCATCACCGAGTTTGACCGGGGCCTGGAGACCCGCGGCCGCAACACCGACTTCGGGGTCACCACCAAGCCCTTCAATGTCAATGACTCCTGGGTGCCCGGCGACACCATCAGCCTGGACTACAGCCAGGGCCGGACCAGCAGCCTGGCCCGCATCACCCTGGACTTCAATCTCATCGATTTCAAGACCATGGCCGGTGTGCCCAGGATGCAGACCGTCAACTCCATCAACGTCTACAAGGCCGTGGCCGAGAAGGAGCTGGGGTTCACCATCTTCGGTCCCACCTTCGGCCTCAAGGGAACGGTGAAGAAGGTGCAGGGCCGCCATGCCGCCATCCGCCTCCTGGTCCAGGCCAGTGTCCTGCAGGTGGTGGGCAAGTACCTGGGGGTTCCCTACTGGCGGCTGCTGCCCGGCGCTGCGCCGGACCCGGTGGTCATCAACCGGGTGCGCAGGGATTTCCTTGCCCTGGACCCGCAGGCCAGGATCAGGGAGACCCAGGTGCTGCTCTTCATGAAGGGCCATGACGTGACCGTGGACGGCAGAATGGGGCCGGCGACCAGGCGGGCCCTGCACAGGGAAGTGGCAACCTTTCCGGCCAACGGCCGCAGCGTGTCCCCGGAGACCTACATCGCCCTGTGGCAGTCCCTGGCCGACGACCTGGACCTGGTCATGGCGCGGCGGACCCTGCTCGCCAGGCGGCTGGCCCGCAGGGGGCCACGGCCGCAGAAGCCGGGGCCGTCGCTGCGGCGAAAAAAGGATAGCGGCATGGCGCGCCGCGACGATACCGGCGATACGGCCGCACAGGGAACGGCTGCGACCGGTAAACAGGGCGCGGTCATGGAAGAGCGGGTGGACGATGTCTTTGACACCCTGTTTCGCAAACCAACCACCGGTAACGGCAGACGGGTATCGGCGGAGGCGTTTATCAATGAACGAGACAACAGCAAGCAGTGAGAACAAACGATTCCTGCCCGGAAAGGGATTCCTGCTCGGCATGGCAGCGGCCGTGACCCTGGGCCTGCTGCTGGGCGCGGCAGGCAGCGACCGGTTATCGCAGCCGGTGACCGTGATCAATGATCCGGAGTCGGTGCCGGTGGCCCTGCTCCGCAACGGCCGCTACCAGATCGCGGCCGTGAACCTGCACGAGGGTGGTTCGGCAGGGTACGGCATCTTCATCGTCGATACCAGCACCGGGGTCACCAAGCCGGTCTATGCCACCCTGGTCGGGAAGAAGGGCAGAAGGCGCCATGTCAACAACCTCGGCAAGCCGTTTGCCCAGATCAAGTAATACCTAAATCCTGCACTTCGAAAAAAGAGAATCGGTTGCACAATATCAGCAAGGAGGAAACAATGCAGCACCGCACCGCCCCCCGGGCCATCCCTTTCCTGGCATTTTTGTTGGCTGCCTGCTTTCTGTCTGCAGGCGCTGGTTCTGCCGCGGCGGCAGCACCGGCCCTGAACCTGCACGGCTACGGTCTCAAGATCTTCCGGGTCGAGTCGGCCCTGTATCCCTTTGTCCATGTCTATATCCGCACCTTTGACCAGGACATGGAGCCCCTGGTCAACCTCAACCGGATGAACATCGGCCTCATGGTCAGGGGCAGGGTCTATGATCCGGCCAAGAAACAGTATCTCATCCAGCCCCTGCGCAACCGGCCCGAGGCGGTGCGGACCGTGCTGGTCATCGACACGGCCAGGACCATGGCCGGGCCCCGCTTCGAGGCCGCCCTGCGGGCCGCGGCCCGGTTCATCGACGCCAAGCGGCCCCAGGACCAGGTGGCCATTGTCGCCCTGGCCGACAACCCGGACGGCTATGCCATCGTCTCCAATTTCGAGCGGGACTACGGCGCCCTGGGGCGCCGCCTGGCCGACCTGCACGCCGACACCAGCGCCAGCCGCCTCTACGACGCCGTGGCAGCGGCCATGGAGCTGACCGCGGCCACCGGTCCGGGCGGCGACAGCCTGTCGGGCAGTGACTACGTGGTCTCCACCTCGGTGGTCGTCTTTTCCGACGGTCATGCCGGTGACAGCGCCCTGAGCCGCAGCGACCTGATGACCAGGATCAGCGGCCTTTCCGTGCCCATCCCCATCTATGCCCTGGGATTCGGGCCGGACAAGAACCGGGACCTCCGGAACCTGCAGGCCCTGGCCAGGAACTCGTTTGGCAAGTACTACCGCATCGGCAGGGGCGCCTCTTCCATCACCCGCAGCATCGAGGACATCCAGAACATCCTGCTCAGCGACTACGTGGTCACCTTCCGGGCCTACGTGCCGGTGGACGGGGAGCGCTATCCCCTCAAGGTCGGGTTCGAGTATCCCACCGGCTCCGGCAAGATGCGCTACGACTCGGCCTTTTTCGAGACCATGGAACCGCCGACCCTGCCGCAGATCCTGGCGGCGCAGCAGAAACTCGACCAGGCCATCCCGGCCCTGGCTGACAGCAATCCCTTCCTGGGCAACCCCTATACCATCAGCAGCCGCTGAACCCGGGATGGAGCTTTCTGCTACCCTGAAGTCCCCGTGCTGCCGGAGCCGCGCTGGCCGGCAGCAGGCGGTGACGGTTGCTGCTGGTGGGCATTTTCTGCCGGCCCGCGGCACCGGGAGAGGGGAGGAGGGTACTGGCGTCGCCGGCAGCGATGCGGGCCCGGGCCCGGCCTGGCTGGAGGTGATCGCGCCGGCGGGCGGGTGCTGCCTGCACCGGCTCGGACCGGGCGAGATGGTCCTGGGCCGGGACTGCGACTGCTGTGACATCGTGGTGGCCGGCAAAACGGTCTCCCGGCGTCATGCCCTGGTCCGGCCGGCAGGGGCCGGGTTCGAGATCATTGACCTGGACTCCACCAATGGCACCCGTGTCAATGGCCGCAGGATCCACGACCGGCGCCTGCTGGCCGACGGCGACCTGGTCGGCCTGGGAAGCGGCGACCAGGTCCAGCTCCGTTTCCACGGCCAGCGGCCGGGCAGCCGCGTCCGCACCTTCAGGCTGCCCGCCGGAAAGACGTGGACCATCGGCCGGGACAGGGGCTGCGATATCGTCCTGGAACCGGCGCCCACGGTGAGCGGCTGCCACGCGACCCTGCGCCGGCAGGGCGATCACCTCCTGCTCTGCGACAGGCAGAGCCGCAACGGTACCTGGCTCAACGGCCGACCCGTGCGCAGGGCGCGGCTGGAGCCTGAAGACACCGTGGTAATCGGTTTCTGCCAGTTGCGCCTGCGGCTTGCCCGGGACGGCTCCCTGGAGGTGCGCCTGCGTGACCGCAGCAGCAGTATCAGGCTCGAGTGCGTAGGCCTCTGCAGTCGCCGGCCTGCCGGCAGGGAGCAGCGGCAGGTCCTGCGCGATATCACCCTGGCCATCGAACCGGGAGAATTTGTCGGTATCCTGGGGCCGTCCGGGGCCGGCAAGACCACCCTGCTCAAGGCCCTGAACGGTTATGCTCCGGCGGAGCAGGGCACGGTCCTGCTCGACGAGAGCCCGCTCTACCGGGCCCATGCCATGTTCCGCCACTGCCTGGGCTACGTGCCCCAGGACGATCTTCTCCTTTCGGAACTGACCGTTGCCCGCAGCCTGGAGTATATGGCCCGGCTGCGCCTGCCCGGCGACGTGGGTGCGGCGGAGCGGCGGCAGATCGTGGACCGGATCCTGGCGCTGCTTGACCTGGATCATGTCCGCAACCAGCGCATTGCCAGCCTGAGCGGCGGCCAGCGCAGGCGGGTGGCCATTGGCGGCGAGCTGGTCACCGGTCCGGCCATCCTCTTTCTCGACGAGCCCACCGCGGGCCTGGATCCCGGCATCGAGGCCAGGCTCATGCGCCATTTCCGCACCCTGGCTGACCGCGGCACCACGGTCCTGATCACCACCCATCTCCTTTCCAGCCTGGAGTTGCTCGACCGGGTCATCATCCTGGCCCGCGGCGAGCTGGTCTTTTTCGGGCCGCCGGCCGAGGCGGTGGAATTTTTTTCGTCCCCGTCGGCGCCCCTTGCCGGCCCGGCCGGGATCTTTTCGGTCCTGCTTGGCCACCAGGGCTGTCCGGGGACGGGAAAAGGGAAGGGGAGCCAGGAGGAGATCGCCCGGGTCTTTGCCGCCCGTTTCCGCGCCTCCAGGCAGTGGCAGGACAACGTCATCCGCCGTCTTTCGTCCGCGGCCGCCGAGCTGCTCACCGGGGAGACGGCGGCAGAACCCGGGGACAGGACCGGTGGAGCCGCGGCCAGGCCCAGGTTCGGGTTCGGCGCCGGGCAGTGGCGGTTTTTCCGGCCCGGCCCGCTGCGCGTGCCAGGTGCCCTGGCAACCCTGTGCCGGCGGCAGTTGCGGGTCCGGTTCAGTGGCCGGCGCCGGCTCCCGGGTCTCTGTATCCCCATCCTGCTGGCCCTGGTGACCATGAGCCTGCCCGTGCCGGGTCTTGCCCCGGATCCCGGCCGCGACATGGAACAGCTTCTCCTGGCCCGCAGGATCGCCGCTGCCGGGCCGGATTTTGCGCGCAACCTGAAGATGGTTCTCCTGCCCGACGGCAGGAGCGATCCGCGCAGCGCCCTGGAGATTGTCCGCCAGGTCCGCTACCAGAACGGCGCCAACCTGCCCGTGCCGGGGAGCGTGCTCCTGATGAGCGTCATGACCGCGCTCTTTCTCGGCACCATGAGCGGTTGCCTGGAGATCGCGCCGGAACGGATGCTCTTCCGGCGTGAACGGATGGCCGGCATGGTGATTTTCGACTACCTGGGCGCGAAGATGGTCTCCTGCATGCTCCTGACCGCGGGCCAGTGCCTGCTCTTTGTCGCCTGCTGGCTCCTGCATCCGCAGTTGCGCCAGCTCCCCCTGGTCCCGGTCTGGCTGACCATGGTCAGCGCGGCCTGGTGCTCGGTCGCCCTCGGCCTGGCCATCAGTGCCCTGGATCCGGCCTCGGGCCGGTTTTCGGTGCTCCTGGCCATTGGCGCGGTGCTGCCGCAGCTTATCCTCTCCGGCGGTATCGGGCCCGGCTATTACCGGGACATGGCGCCCTTGCTGCAACGCCTCGCCGACCTGCTGCCGGCCCGCTGGGCCCTGGCCATGCAGTTTGCCGCCGTCTACCACGGCCAGGCAACACCTGCCTGGGTGGCCGGGTTTATCCGGGACCGGGTCGGGTTTGACTCCGGGATGGAGCAATGGTATTATGGCCTCTGCATGCTGGCCCTGCAGGGTGCCGGCTGGCTCCTGTTCTGCGCCTGGCTCCTGAAACGGCGCGATCCCATCCCATGACACCGCCCCGGGGCGGTCAAGGTGACGTATGGCCGCAACCCGGGACACCATCCATCCTGGAGTTCCAACCACTGACGAACGCTGCGACCGGCTTCTTGCCGGCCGCTACCGTTTTGTCCGCCTCCTGGGGGAGGGCGGCACCGGCCGGGTCTACCTGGCCGAGGACCGCCGCCTCTCGCGGCAGGTGGCGGTCAAGGCCATCCGGCCCTCCCTCTGCGACAGTCCCGAGGTGCGCGGACGTATCGAGCGGGAATGCCGTCTGCACGCCGCCATCGGCGTGCATCCCAACATCGTTGCCCTCCACGACCGGGTAGATGAAGACGGACAGATCCACCTGGTCATGGAGTACGTGCCCGGCCAGACCCTGGCCGGGCTGCTCGCCGCACGGGCAGGGGAATCGCCACTGCCGATCGACATGATCATCGGCATCGCAGGCCAGCTCCTCGAGGCCCTGGCCTGTATCCATGCCCACGGCATCATCCACCGCGACATCAAGACCTCCAATCTCATGGTCTGCACGGGGGAGGATGGCAGCGTCGCGGTCAAGCTGATGGATTTCGGCATCGCCTGCCAGGAGGCGGGTTCCGGTGATCAACTGACCCGCCTCGACAGCAGGGGTCCGGGCACGCCGGTCTACATGGCACCGGAGCGGATTGATCCGGAAAAATTCGGCCAGGCCGGTCCGGCCACGGATCTCTATGCCGTGGGCGTGATCCTCTACGAGATGCTGGCCGGCCATCCCCCCTTCCGGGGCGCGATCAGCGAGGTCTTCCACGGCCACCTGTCCCGGCCCCCCGATCTCTCGGCCCTGGAACCGGCGGCGGCAGGGCTGGCCGACGTGGTGGCCAGGGCCCTGGCCAAGGAGCCGGGCGACCGTTTCCCGGACGCCGATGCCTTCCGTCGCGCCCTGGCCGGCACGCCCCGCGACGGCGGTGAAGAAGAGGCCGGGCCGGCCGGGACCGCATCCGAGCCCACCCTGCTCCACTGCGACCCGGACGGCGATGAACCCGAGGACCATACCCTGGCCGATCCCGTACTGCCAGCTGCGGCTGCCGGCCACCACCGCCGCCTGGTCGGTGTTGTGGCGGCCGGACTTGGTCTGCTCCTTGTCCTGGCCGCGTTCCTGCTGCTGCACCGGCAGGAAGAGCCTGCCGTGACAGGGACCCCGCGGACCGGGGCCGGCCCGGCGGCGGCTGCATCGAAAAAGGCCGGCAAAAAGCCCGCCACCGACGGGAAGAGCGACAGGTCTGCCCTCAAGGAACTGGAAAACAGGCGGGGAAGGGGAAAGAGCGAGGCCGGAAAGGAACCCGGCCCTGGTAGCGCATCAGACTGGGAGATCATCGAGATCCGTGACCGAAAGATACGATAGAGACCGTGCCGCGCCGGTGCTTGGGCCAGTCTAACAGTCGTTTCTGTCCCTGCACTCCAACCCGAGGATGAGGTTGCGCTTGGCCCGTGAATAGTACCTGATGGTCGGCTCAATCACTCTTGGTGTCCAGCATGCATTTAGAATGTACAGGTATCCAACGAGGACAACCAGCAAAATCCACCCCAATATCAACGCATAGCTATCATTCACAAGGAACCAGGCCAGAAAAAAATAGAACATGAATAACATAAGACAGATACACATGCTTATGGGCAGATAAACCGCTGCCTCGACGAACCTGAAGTATTCGCTTATGAGCCAGCCAAGGGGGTCCCTTGTTTTCCCGGTATTCAGGATACTGAAGTGTCGATTCACGTTGAATCTGTCGGACCCGTTTTCAGGTATTTCTTTTCCTGGTTTTTCCTGCACTTCTTGGATGATGGGATACATGGCCGCGATAATGGGAAAGCTGAAGACATAGGAGAGGAGCAGGATGTAAACAGGCTGTTTGAAAACAAGCGTAAGATCGTGGTGAAACTGTTCTCCTAGGTCGGGTTGGATTTTACCGAGAAGCATGGCGACAATCATGGCCAGCGGCATGACAATAAGCAACCCTGTGGTGGTGTAGATACTGGCTCGGCCAAGGTTGAAGTTATCCAGAAGCTTGTTGAGGATATCCCACAGTCTTTCCATTTATTTCAGCGCCTCCTTGTTTTCATTCGGGCATTGGCAGGATGCGGGCGGCTTGGGGAAAGATGTTGTACAAATAACGCGATTCACCATGTTCATATTGAATCGCCTAGTCACGGATACTTGGTGGTTGGATTTATTGATACGATTTGTCACATAGAGGTATTCCTTGCCGTTTATGATGTCATGATACAGGAAGGCATTCTGTCTCATGAGGAGGCTCGGCTCCTTCCCGGATGACGGGTCTTTCTTGAAATAGACGGTTACGGTCTTGCAGTCTTGGATGACGTGAAGTTGCAGGTTCAGTGTACCTGCTTTTGTTCCTCTTGCCCCCAGCGTCAGACCGATCACTGAAAAGAGATTGGGAGAAGCAGTGGCGTTTATCTTGCCCTCGTTAGTAACGCTGAGCGTCGCATTGAGGGGATATAACAAGGCAAAGCTGGTACCGCCAGTACCATGGGAATCAAGTTGACCTCTTCTGCTGGATGCGCAGTACTGGAGACAGTCAAGATCCTTGCTCAGGCCGTGGACGAACTGCGTCAGGCCCAGCTCCGGCTGGGGTATGAAGGCACATGAAGAAAGGGCGACAGACACCAGGATGGCAAGGCAGGGGGTACGCAGTGCCTTGGTAGTGTTTCGCGATGGTTGCAGGACGTTACGACAGGAAAGCATAGATAATTCACCTCCTGGGCCCCATATGGGCGGGCGTGATGCCCGCCCATCCACCTGTTTGTTACTCAGGCATTTCGCCGGAAGGTTGCTCCTGCAGCTGCTCGATCCTGATACCGTAGGTGAGTCTCTTCCTCTGAAGCTGGAAGTTTACCCTGAGGTTCCTCAGCTCTTGGCCTGCATCAAGGCTTCCGTCTTCAGGCACTATGACAAAGTATGGATTGCCATCTTTTGTATATCCGTCAGGTTCGAGTCCAACCCCCACTCCCTCCTTGAGGGGAATGCTTGGCTGGGTTATCACCATGCGGATGGGGCCTGAAAGGGATTCTTCGTCTGGATTCTGTACCGTGACCTGGACAAAGAAACAGCGGTGTCTCCGGTCAAAGAGGGGGCGTGTGGAATGGGTCACATCAAGGCGGCCCGTTACGTCCTGCCAAACGGGCTGGATCGTCGATTGAACCGTTATGGCCACGGCATCGGAAGTGGTTGTTGCACCATCGTTGTCCACTGCCGTGCAAGTGCTATGATAGGTGCCGGGCTCGTCATATGTCTGTTGCGCGGTCCCGGAGCCACTGGTTTCGTCTATTATGCCATCCCCGTCAAAGTCCCAGCCATAGGCGTTGATCATGCCATCCGGATCTGTGGCCTCACAGGTGAAGGTGACAGCAAGAGGGGCTTCGCCGCTGACAGGATATGCATTGAAAGAATCTATGACAGGCGGTTCATCGGGAAGCGGTTCAAACAGTGCAGTGCAGTCCTTATCCGAATCCATGGTTGTGATGCACGTGGAGCCATCGCACCCCTCGCAGTCACCATTCCACCCCGTAAATTGATAACCGTCGCTTGGCAAGGCGGTAAGTGTGATACTGGTTCCCTCTTCCAGGGGCTCGCTGCACTCGTCAGGGCAGTTTATGCCGGTTCCTGTAATGGTTCCTCCTTCTGCCGGGTTGACACTGACTGTCAAACCATAATTAACAGGGTAATAAGAGCACTGTTCCACTAGATTTATATTGGGGGATGCAACCGTTGCGGAGCTATCGGAAGGTTCGACGGTATGTGCCCAAGCCGTCAAACTATTGGAATGGCCTGTTGCTGGCATTGCCTGAGACTCCGCGTTAGTACTTGATCCGATAGGACAATCCGGAATACTGCCATTGGAATCAAGCTTCAAAACCCAGAAGTCGGCACTTGTGGACATGCCCGCCACTATATAATCCCCATCTCTGGCCTGCTGTACAGCCAACCCAACACAACTATGATGTGCATCTCCGTATTGTTTTTGCCACTGAATATCTCCAGTTGAAGAAAGCTTTAGCAGCCACAATTCAGATGCAATAGTTCCACTGAATGAATTTGAACCACCTGTCAATACGTAACCGCCATCATTTGTTTGTTGGATATCATTGGCTATATCAATATTACTGCCTGTATATTTTTTTATCCACTCGGGACTACCATCGGCATTAAGTTTGATTACAAGGGCATCTTCGTGTGTGACGCTATTGTATAAATTAGCGACATAGATGAATCCATTGTCGTTAGTCTGTCTTATTACAAGTTTTTTATAATTAGTATATAATTGAAATGGTAACTCT
>WFUT01000003.1 GCA_015484845.1 Desulfobulbaceae bacterium | reverse complement strand
GCCTCGGTGGGGATCGCCATTCTTTTTGTCCGCGCCGGCCTGATCACCGGGGCCCAGAATTTCTTTCTTCCCGATCCCCTGGGCACGGACGGCCAGGTGCTTGCCGAGACCATCCTGCAGTACTACAGCCGCCTGCGCCAGCCGCCCAGGGAGCTGCTGCTGCCGATGGCGGCCGAGGACAGCGACCTGGTGGCCGAACACCTGGCCGAACTGCGCCAGGGCCCGGTACGCCTGCACGTGCCGCAGCGGGGCCGCCGCATGCAGCTCATGCGCATGGCCGCCACCAATGCGGAACAGATCTTCAGCGAGCGGGAGAAAAAGAAAAAATCCTGGGACGTGCTCGCCCGCACCCTGGAGCGGAAACTGCGCCTGCGCAGGCGGCCGCAGGTCATCGAGTGCCTGGACATCTCCAACCTGGGCGGCAACCAGGCAGTGGGATCCCTGGTCTGCTTCCGGCAGGGGGAAAAATACAGGCCCGGTTTCCGGCACTACCGGATCCGGCGCGATTCGCCGGACGACTACGCCATGATGCGCGAGGTGCTGGAGCGGCGCATGGAAACCGGGTTGCGCAAAGACAACCTGCCGGATATGCTTCTCCTTGATGGCGGCAAGGGCCAGTTGGGCGTGGGATTCGATGTCCTGCGGCAGCACGGCCTGCTGGAGCGCATCGACCTGGTGGCCATTGCCAAGGAAAAGCAGGACGAGGGGGAAAAACTCTTCCGGCCCGGCCGCAGGAACCCCATTGTCCTGCCGTCGCATGCGCCGGCGCTGCTGTACCTGATGCGGATCCGGGACGAGTCGCACCGCTTCGGCATCACCCTGCACCGCCGCCTGCGCAGGAAGGCGACCCTCCATTCCCGCCTGGACGAACTGCGGGGCGTGGGCGAAAAGCGCAAAAAGGCCCTGCTCAGGACCCTGGGCAGCTACAAGCGGATCCGCGAGGCCTCGGTGGAGGAACTGGCCGCGGTGCCCGGCATCGGCCGGGGACTGGCCGGGTCGATCTACCGGCAGCTCCGGGAATAGGCCGCTGGAGCGGCCTGAGGACGTTCCACCGCGGGAGCGGTGGAACGAGAAGACCACCAGAGCGGTGGGACGAGAAAAGCGGTGGAAAAGGATGGATGAAGAAATCCTGGCGCGGCTGAAGCCCGGCTGTATCTGCAAGGGGGTCCGGCTGTTCCGGCTGAAGGAGGCCATCGAGGCCGGGGCGACCGATTTTGCCCAGGTGGCGGCCCGGACCGGAATCGGTGACGGCTCCTGCGGGGGCAGGCGATGCGGCGCCAGGGTGGAGGAACTGCTGGCACGGCCCGGCCGGCAAACCGACGGGGAGGAAGAACCATGAACCTGCCGCGACTGGATATCCTGCTCTATGCCCACGACGGCCGCGGCCTGGGGCACGCCAGCCGTTCCATCGGCATCGGCATGGCCCTGCGCCGCCTGTTTCCCCGCCTGCGGGTCCTGCTGGTCACCGGCTGCCGCCAGGCCGGGGAGCTCATCGACCGCACGCCCCTGGACTGGCTCAAGCTGCCCTCCTACGAGACCAGGATCGAGGAGGGCAGATCCCGCGGCATCAACGGGAAAAGCGGGTTCACGGACCAGGAACTGGCCCGGATCCGGACCAGGTCCCTGCGCGAGATCGTCCGGCTCTACCGGCCGCGCCTGGTCCTGGTCGACCACCAGCCCCAGGGCAAGCACCGGGAGCTGGTCCCGGCCATCACCGAATCGGACCAGACCACCTGGGTCCTGGGCATTCGTGGCGTGGTGGGCGGTGTGGACCAGGTCCGCTCGGACGGGGCGGCCGCCCTGTTCCGCGACCACTTTCATGCCCTGCTCTGGTACGGCGACAGCCGGGTCCTGGGACCGGGACACCGGCAGGAACTGGAAAAGCGCTTTGGCAAAGCCATCGAGTGCGGCTACGTCTCCCGCCTGACCGAGCTTGCCCCCTGGCGGACGCCCACAGACGACCTGCTGCCGCCCCTGGCCGGCACGGTCTCCATCCCCTGGCTGAGCGAGGGATCGCGGGCCTTTCTCGGCGCCCTGGCCGCCGCCCTGCAGCGGCTGAAGCCGACCTGCGGCCGCTGGCGCATCTTTGCCGATATCCGGGACGATCCCGTGGCCCAGCTCTTCGCGGCCGTGGAGCACTGCAGCATCGAGCCGCCCGGCCCGCGCTACGTCGATTCCCTGCGCAATTCCCGCATGGCCCTGATCTATGGCGGCTACAACAGCCTGGTCGATATCCTGGCCACGGGCCGGCCCGCGGTGGTGGTGCTCCGCCCCATGCAGGACAGGGAACAGCAGCAGCACCTGGAACTGCTCGGCGCCCACACCGGCGATGCCCTCGTGGCCGTGGCGGAACAGGACGCCACCCCTGCCCTGCTGGCCGACCTGCTGGCACGGCAGCTCCAGCTCCCCATTGCCGATCACGGCATCAACCTGCAGGGCGCGCAACAGGCGGCCAGGGAACTGGTGCGCCTTTTGTCCTGAGTTGTTCCTCCACGGAAATCGGCTGCGGAATGGTACTTCCCCGTGACGCCGCATACTTCCCATAACTCCGCTCACCCCTCGTGACACCGCTCACCCCCCTCGTGACACCGCTCCGCGGTGTCATGGCCTGTGCCCGCTCCCGCGGGCAGGCAAGATGGCCGCAGGAGCGGCCTAGGAGACGTCACACCGCGGGAGCGGTGTGACGAGAAAGCAGGATGACGAGAAAAAATGCAGTGTGCAAGGCAGCGCTATTCTCTTTCCGGAAGGCGGAAACGTGACTGGTGGCAAAATGCTTCCAGCTCGCCGTATGCAAGTTCCCTGCGCTCGCCGATCTTGCGGGCCGGGTTGCCGGCCCAGATCTCGTAGGGACCGGGATTCCTGGTCAGCACCGCACCGGCGCCGATCACCACCCCGTCCGGGATGCAGGTGACCTGGTAGAGGATGATGGCGCCGTCGTGGACCCAGACATCGGCGCCGATCAGCTTGTCCTGCCAGACAACACCGTGTTCTTCCTCCAGGGCCAGGAGGGGGCGGCTGCGGCCCATGTGGATGTGGTCGTGGGTATAGATCCGGCAGCGGGCCGCGATGTTGCACCAGGGCCCGAGTTCGATGGTGCCGGTGCAGTCGAGCAGGGCAAAACGGCTGACCAGGATATTGGTCTCCCGGCCGGGGGTGGCAAACACCCGCGGATTGAGGCGCAGGCCCCCCTTGTGCACGTGCTTGTGGGGATAGCGCACCGCCCGGGCCAGGGCCTCGTCCAGTTGCCGCCGGCTGAGCGTGGTTGACCGGAACTCCATCAGTTAAGCTCCATCACTCCTGTTCCAGGCTGCGGCCGACGATCTCGGCCACGTCGTCCGACAGGCCGGGCCGGGCCGCGATCCGCCGGAGCTGTTCCCGCATCAGCTCCCGGCGCCCGGCATCGTAGCGTTTCAGCATGGTCAGCGGCGTCAGCAGCCGGGCCGCGATCTGGGGATTGATGGCGTCGAGTTCAAGCACGTGATCGGCCAGGAAGCGGTATCCCGAGCCGTCCGCGGCATGGAACTGCCACTGGTTGGCGCTGCAGAAGGCGCCGATGAGGGAACGGACCCTGTTGGGATTCTTCAGGGTGAAGTCCGGGTGGCCGGTCAGGGCCCGGACCCGCTCCAGGGTACCGGGCAGGGAGCAGGTGGCTTGGAGCATGAACCACTTGTCCACAACCAGGGGATCGTCCCGGAACCGCTTGTAAAAATCAGCCAGGAGCTCGTCGGCCAGGGCCCGGTCCGCATGCACCACCGCGGCCAGGGCGGCAAAGCGGTCGGTCATGTTGTCGGACTCGAGATACTGGCGCCGGCCCAGGGCCAGCATGTCGGCATCGGCCCGGCTGTTTCTCCGCACGGCCAGGAGATAGGAAAGGCAGCAGTTGCGCAGGCTGCGGCGGCCCGCCTCGGCAGCCGTGTAGACATAGGCCGCATCCGTGGCCAGGTTCTGGTAGCGGGCCAGGAAATCCTGGCGCAGGGAGCGGCCGAGATCATGCCGGAATCCCTGCCGGACCACGAAGATCGCGTCCGGATCGACCACGGCCATCTGCTGGCCGATCCAGCTTTCCGCCGGCAGGGTTAGGGCCAGGGCAAGGAAGGCCGGGTCGCTGTCCGCATCGTTGAGCAGCCGGGCAAAGGCCCGGGCAAAGGCAGCCGGAAACGACTCCTCCCTGCCCTGCTGCCAGGCCCTGATCCCCTTGAGCAGGGAGTTCATGGCCAGTTGCTGGCCCGCGTCCCAGCGGTTGAAGGGATCGGTGTCATGGGCCATGAGAAAGGCCAGCTCGTCGTCGTCCAGCCGGCGATCCACCCGCACCGGGGCGGAAAAGTTGCGCAGCAGGGAGAGCACGGGCCGCTCGCGCACCCCGGTGAGCCGGAATTCCTGTTCCGCCTTCTCCAGGACCAGCAGGTCGCCGGCGTCCTCGCGGCCGTGCACGCCAAAGTCCATCTCCCGGCCACGGCTGTCGAGCAGGCCGATGCGCACGGGAATACAAAAGGGTTGCTTGTCCGGCTGGCCCGGGGTGGGCGGGCAGGACTGGCCCATGGTCAGGCGCAGCTCCTGTTGCGCGGCATCGTACTGCTGGCGCACGCTCAGCACCGGCGTGCCGGCCTGGTCGTACCAGCGGCGGAAGATGGCGAGGTCGGCGTTGTTGGCATCCTCCATGGCCTGGACAAAATCGTCGCAGGTCACGGCCTGGCCGTCGTGACGCTCGAAGTAGAGGTCCATGCCGCGGCGGAAACCGTCCGCGCCCAGCAGGGTGTGGATCATGCGGATCACCTCGGCGCCCTTGTTGTAGACGGTGAGGGTATAAAAATTGTTGATCTCGACAAAGGAGTCCGGCCGCACCGGGTGGGCCATGGGACCGGCGTCCTCGCGGAACTGGAAGGTGCGGATCACGTTGACGTCGTGGATGCGCTTGACGGGCCGCGACCCCATGTCGGACGAGAACTCCTGGTCGCGGAACACGGTCAGCCCCTCCTTGAGACTGAGCTGGAACCAGTCGCGGCAGGTGATGCGGTTGCCGGTCCAGTTATGAAAATACTCGTGGCCGATCACGCCCTCGATGCCCTCGTAGTCGGCGTCGGTGGCGGTCTCGGGCCGGGCGAGCACGTACTTGGAATTGAAGATATTAAGGCCCTTGTTCTCCATGGCGCCCATGTTGAAATCGTCCACGGCCACGATCATGTAGATATCCAGGTCATACTCGCGGCCGTAGACCTGCTCGTCCCAGCGCATGGCCTTTTTCAGGGACTCCATGGCATGGGCGCATTTTTCCCTGTTGCGCTCCTCGACATAGATGTGCAGGGCCACTTCGCGGCCGCTCATGGTGCGGAAGCTGTCACTGATCCGGACCAGGTCGCCGGCAACCAGGGCAAAGAGGTAGCAGGGCTTGGGAAAGGGATCGTGCCAGGTGACCCAGTGGCGACCGTCGTCCAGGACACCGGAATCCACGGGATTGCCGTTGGAGAGCAGCACCGGGCAGGCGTCGCGGTCCGCGACAATGGTGGTCGTGTAGACGCTCATCACGTCGGGCCGGTCCGGGAAACAGGTGATGCGGCGGAACCCCTCGGCCTCGCACTGGGTGCAGTAGTTGCCCGAGGAGAGATAGAGCCCCTCCAGGGCCGTGTTGTCGCGGGGATTGATGACCGTGTCCACCTCGAGGGTGAAGGCGTCGGGTACGTCCCTGATGGTCAGGAGGCTGCCGTCATGGTGGTAGCGGGAGGAGTCCAGGGCAACGCCCTGCAGCCGCACCCCGGCAAGCTCCAGGCGCTCGCCGTTCAGCACCAGGGTGGAGGTGTCCCGGGCCTGCGGATTGGCCCGGCAGCGGAGCCGGGACGATACCCTGGTGGCAACGGGATCCAGCTCCAGCCGCAGCTCGATGCTGTCCACGAAAAACGGCGGTGGCGTGTAGTCGGCGCGATAGATCTTCTGTTTTTTCCTTTCAGCCATGGGACCCCGTCCTCTGCATAATGCAATACATTATCTTTTTTATGTTAATCATTGATATCAGGCTCAAAAAAAGACCACTCTACCTGGGGAAACTGCCGGCGCATGGCCGCCTCGCAGGTGTTGATCGCCTCCACCAGCGAACGGCCGGAACCGGTCTCCCGCATCCGGGCCTTGACCGCCACCATCACGTCCTCGCCCATCTGCAGGGTGAGCAGGTTATAGACCCGCTCCACCTCGGGCCGGGCCTCGAGAAAGGCGATCATCTGCCGCCGGATCTCCGGGTCCACGCCCTGGCCCACCAGCAGGGACTTGACTTCCACGCCCACGGCAAAGGCGATCACCACCAGGAGCACGCCAATGGCGATGGAGCCCAGGGCGTCAAACATGGGATTGCCGGTGATGATGGCGGCCAGCACGGCCGCAAGGGCAAAGCTGAGGCCGAGCAGGGCGGCGGAGTCCTCGCCAAAGACCACCAGCAGCTCGGACTTGCGGGTCTCGCGGAACCAGCCGGCCAGGCTGCGGCCGCGCCGCTCCTTGTTCACCTCGCGCATGCAGCCCCAGAGCGAGGTCCCCTCGGCAAGCATGGAAAAGAGCAGCACGCCGATGGCAACAAAGGGGGAACTCAGCTCTTGTGGATCCTGCAGTTTGTGGATACCTTCATAGATCGAAAACAGGCCGCCCATGCTGAACAGGATCAGGGCCACGATAAAGGACCAGAAATAGACCTCCTTGCCATGGCCCAGGGGATAGTCCGGCGAGGGCGGCTTCCTGGCCAGCCGCATGCCGAGCAGCAACAGGAGCTGGTTGCCGGAATCGGCCAGGGAATGGACGGCCTCGGCCATCATGGCCCCGGAGCCGGTGAACAGGGCCGCGGCCAGCTTGGCCAGGAAGATGGCCAGGTTGGCGCCGAGGGCAAAAAAAATACTCTTGGTGGAATCGGCTCCATGCGACATGACACCCTCTCCCTGCTCTATCGTATTGCGAGGAACGTGACACCCCGGGGCGGCGGCACGGTGACAACACTTCAACCCATTGATAACGAAGCAGATCCAGTGAAATTGTCAATCCCGAATAGCGAAATGTCTCCATTTTTGCCATACAGGATTGAGGTTCTACCCTGTGCCGGGCCGCAACGCAAGCGCCATTGCACTCCTTCCGGCCCTGCTACCCCGGACAACCCCGGCACCCCGAGGCACACGCCATGGACAACCTGCATCTCCTGCCGCTGATCTTCCTGATCTCCCTGGTCCTGACCATGGTCGGCCTGGGCGGCGGCCTGTTCTACAGCCCCCTCTTCCTGCTGCTTGGCTTTCCGCCGCCAGTGGCCGCGGCGACCTCCCTCTTTCTCAACGGGATCGCCGCCATGTCCGCGGCCATCACCTACTGGCGGCAGAAGATGGTGGACGCCGGCACCGGCCTCGCCCTGCTCATCGCCTCCACGCTGGCGGCCCCGGCAGGGGCCATGCTGTCCCCGCTTGTCCCGGCCAGGATCTACGTCCTGGTCCTGGCCTGCGTCATGCTGCTGGCCGCGGCCCGGATGATGGTCGGCGGCCCGCCCGCGCCCCGCGAAAGGGACGACTCCTCCCTGTCCCGGATCATGTACGGCGCCGCCGCCGGCCTGGCCATCGGCATCATGGCCGGCCTGCTCGGCATCGGCGGCGGCATCTTCATCGTTCCCTTCCTGGTCTCCCTGGCCGGCATGACCATCAAGCGGGCCGCGGCCACCTCCACCTTCGTGGTCACCTTCTCCTCCATGAGCGGTTTCCTGGCCCATGTCGGGATCCACGGTATTGACTGGGGCTTTGCCCTGCCCGCGGCCCTGGTCTGCTTCCTGGGCGGCCAGGCAGGCTCCAGGCTGATGATCACCCGGGTCAGCCCCAGGGTGATCAAGCGCATCTTTGCCGTCATCCTGGTCCTGTTCGCGGCCCGGCTCCTGCAAAAGGTCCTGCTGCCGTAACGCGCCAGGGACCTGCCGGCCGGTGAACCCCGGCAGCACCCTGAAAGCGGGCAGGTGGTCCGACCGGGCCAGGCCGCGAATCGGGGGTGGACGGACATGGCAGGATTCTGGTATAGAAGGGGTGCCCTGCAACTCGCCACCCACCTCACTGCAACCAATGAACGAAACCTGGGATGTCATCATCGTCGGCGCCGGTCCCGGCGGCCTGGCCTGTGCCAGGCGGCTGGCCGCCGGCGGCCGCCGGGTCCTGGTCCTGGAACGGAAAGCCGTGATCGGGCCCAAGGTCTGCGCCGGCGGCATCACCTGGGACGGCCTGCTCCGGCACGTGCCCGAATCCCTGATCGAGCGCGGCTTCAGGGACCAGTACGTGGTCACCAACCTGCAGAGGATCCGGGTCAGGGAAAACAACCCCATCATCGCCACCGTGGACCGCGGCCGCCTGGGACAATGGATGGCCGGCGCGGCCAGGGAAGCGGGCGCCGAGATCAGGACCAGCGCCAGGGTCATGGCCATTGACCGGGACCGGATTACGGTCAGGGAGGACAGGGGCACCCGCTGCATCGGCTTTCAACACCTGGTGGGTGCGGACGGCGCCGACTCCCTGGTCCGGCGCCACCTGGGCCTGGCCAGCGAGCGGGTCGGCATCGGCATCAACTACCAGGTGCCGGCCCGGGCCGAGCGCATGGAATGGCACCTGCGGACCAGGGTCTTCGGCTATGGCTACGGCTGGATCTTCCCGCACCGGGAAAGCGTCTCCATAGGGGCCTACGGGGCCCGCGGCAACCTGGGGGCCGCCACCCTGAAAAAACGGTGCATCGCCTGGGCCCGGGATCTCGGCTACGAGCTGGAGCGGGTCCGTCCCGGTGCGGCGCTGATCAACTTTGACTTCCAGGGCTTTGCCTTTGCGCCGTTCTGGCTCGTGGGGGACGCGGCCGGGCTTGCCTCGGGCCTGACCGGCGAGGGCATCTTCCCGGCCATTGTCTCGGGCGAGGCAGTGGCCCGCCGGATCCTGGACCCGGCCTACCCGGCCGACGAGATCGCGGCCATGGCAAAAAAACAGCGGCGCCATCAACAAATCATTGATCTTTCAGCCCGGAATCCTATACTGTGCACCTTGCTCATGGAGTTCCTGGCCCTGCTGCTCCGCATGCGGCTGGTTGATTTTCACACCCTGGAGATGACCGCTTGACCCCCGGGCCGGCCAGGGACTCCGCACCCCGGAACATACAGACCTGACACATCATGGTATCCCGTAAAAAAACCATCCTTTACAATATCCTGTTCCTCGTTGGCTGCGGCGCCATCTTTCTCTTTCTCTGGAATGCGCCCCCCGAGACAACTGCCCACCTGCCCCACGACAAGAATCATGAACAGTTCATGAAGATGGGCAAGAAGGAGGCGGAAAAGCACTGTGCAAAGTGCCATGCCAAGAACGCGATAGCCCCCCTGCCCAAGGACCACCCGCCCAAGTACCGCTGCCTGTTCTGTCACAAGCGCACGTGAACCAGGACGGAGCTGACCTCATGTGGAACTCAAAAGACGTATACTATGTCTCCGACTCCACGGCAATCCTGGCAGAAGACATGGGCAAGGCCCTGCTCTGCCAGTTCCACGGCGTCGGATTTAACGAGGAGAAAATCCCCTTTGTCCGCACACCGGCCGATGCCAGGAAGGCGCTCGACCACATCCTGGAACAGTCCGGCGGCCGCTCACCGCTGGTTTTCTGCACCATCATGGACAGGGAATGCCGAGAGATCCTCAACTCGGCAGAGGTTGATTTCTACGATATCTTCGGGACATTCCTGGACAGACTTGAAGTATCGCTTGAAACAGAGGCGCTGCGGGAACCCGGTTTTTCCCGCCACAGCGACGACATCGACCTGGTGCGACGGGTGGAGGCGATCCACTACTCCATCCGCCACGACGACGGTACCAAGACCAATGAATACGGCGAGGCCGAGATTATCCTGGTCGGCGTCTCCCGCTCGGGCAAGACCCCGGTCAGTGTCTATCTCGCCACCCACATGGGCCTGAAGTCGGCCAACTTCCCCCTCACCTCCGACCACCTGGACCGCTACGAGCTGCCCAGGGACCTGGTCAGCAACCGGAAAAAGGTGGTCGGCCTCACCTGCTCGCCGCAACACCTGCACAAGATCCGGGAAAAACGCTACAGCGGCAGCCGCTATGCCAGCCTGGCCACCTGTACCAGGGAGCTGCAGCAGGCCCAGGAGCTGTTCATGCGCCACAACATCAAGGTCCTGCACACCGAGGGGAAGTCCATCGAGGAACTGGCGGTCCAGGCCACCCAGCTCCTGGGAATCGCCAAGAAACGCTGGCGCAAGAGGTGACCATGTCCACGCCCCTGAAATGGCTCGACTCCGTGCCCTGGTCCATCGTGGTCATCGCCGCCCTGGTCCTGGGCCCGGCACCTTTTGCGCCGGAGCCCCACCTGGTGCAGAAGCTGCGCATGCTCGCCGCCGGCACCCTGCACCGTCCCATCGACATTTTCGATCTCTTCTACCACGCCACCCCCATTCTGCTGCTGATCCTGAAAACACTGCGCGCCCTGCAGCTGAAAATATATTCCCGCCGCTGAGGCCCCCACCACAGGCCAGTCCGGCCGATGGTGACAGTGCCGCACTGCTCCCCTCCCGCACAACCTGCAGAGCCACCTGAAGAATCCTCCCCCTATCCCAGGGATACTGTGGCCATCCAGGGAGCTGAAGCCATCAACGATCAATCCCCTTCCTTCCTCTCGTTCAGAGGACCCCAGGCAGAATACCGGGGAAGACGAGCCGCAAACAGCTCATCGGTGGTGGTCCATGCTGACCCGTCCGCCGCCGCATCCCGGCCAGCAGCCGCCAGATCAGGCCCAGGTCACGGCGCATCGATCACCTCCACCTGGTCGGCGCCAAGAGCGATGGTCCCCAGGCACATGCCGAAATCGCGGTCATCGTTTTCATACACTTCGATAACCAGCGGGCTGCCATTCACGGCTACCGGCACGAACCCCATTGTCCCGGCCGGGAAAATCTTTCCTGTCCCCTGATCATCCGGCATATCAACAAGGGTTCTCACCCATGTTTCATTCTTTATTTCTTTCATCGAGCAGCCCTTGCAACATGGCAATGAATCCCCTGTGCCGCGCAATATCCTTCGGTCATTTTTTCGTGACATATCTCCGCTCTTCACGCGGGGTGTTTTGATGGTCACGGGGCTTCAATGGGGCCCCGGCAGGATGCCGGGGAAGACCATGGCCCGGGAACGGGGATCGCGGGTGCTGAAGGTGCTTCAATGGGGCCCCGGCAGGATGCCGGGGAAGACTGCCAGAGATCCTCGACCACCGGCAGGGCCTCCTTGCCGCTTCAATGGGGCCCCGGCAGGATGCCGGGGAAGACGAGGAGCAAGGAAGGTTTTTTGCCGACCGCAGAAAAGCTTCAATGGGGCCCCGGC
>WFUT01000002.1 GCA_015484845.1 Desulfobulbaceae bacterium | reverse complement strand
CCATCCCCGCTACCAGGTCAACAAGACCTACGAGGTGGAGCTGAAAAAGACGCCGGGCCGGGAAGATCTGCGCCGCCTCGAACAGGGAATTCTCCTGGAAGGCAGGAAGACCTGGCCGGCAAAAACGAAAATTCTCGCCAGGAGGCCGGGCCGGACCCTGGTCGAGGTCATTATCCATGAAGGCAAAAAGCGACAAGTCCGAAAGATGTTCCAGGCCATAGGTTTTCCGGTAATGCGCCTGAAGAGAACCGCCTACGGGGGGCTGAAAATCGGGGCCCTGCCGAGCGGAAAATACCGTTTTTTAGGAAAAAATGACCTGAAAAAGATTTTTTCTGGTAAAATTCCCTTTACAATCAAAAACATACCTGATTAAATTTTATAGTCATAAAAAAATGTCCGTATTCCAGGAATCTTGTCGACAGCTCCAGGTGCAAGCAACCCCAAGGCATACCCCTGACCCGCCTGACGAGGGAGAACAACATGAACAAATCGGAACTGATTGAAGCGCTGGCCGAGAAAATCAACGTCCCCATCCGGGAAGCCGCCTCCATCACCAACACCATCATCGACACGATGAGCGACGCCCTGGCCAAGGGGGAATCCATCGAGATCCGCGGCTTTGGCAGCTTCGTGGTCAAGGAATACGGATCCTACACCGGCCGCAACCCGAAGACCGGGGAAAAGATCCAGGTCGCTCCGAAGAAACTGCCCTTCTTCAAGGTCGGCAAGGACCTGCGGGAAAAGGTGGACCAGAACCGGAAAAAATAGCGCCAGCGGCTCTCCCTCCTCCAGGCCGGCGCCCCCGGGCATTGGCCGGGCGCAATGCCCCGGCCCCGGGCCGGCTCACCGATCTTCGGCCATACCGCTCCCCCCTGCCGTGGCCACGATCTCGCCCACCAGGTCATACGGATGGGCCTCGGTGATACGGACCGGGACGATCTCTCCCGGATTGGCGGTCCCGGCCGTGATATAGACACACCCGTCGATATCCGGCGCCTGGAACCGGGTCCGTCCCTCCAGCAACAGGTCGCTCTCCCGGCTCAGTCCCTCCACCAGCACAGGCTCCACCCTGCCCACGTACTGCTGCTGTTTCTCCGTGCTGATCACTGCCTGCGCCTCCATGACCAGGGCATGACGCCCGGCCTTTTCGTCGTCCGCCACCTTGCCGTCCAGGGCAGAGGCGGCGCTGCCCTCCTCGTCCTGGTACTCGAACACCCCCACGTGGTCGAGCCGCCAGCGCTGCAGGCTGGCAATGATCGCATCGACATCGCCCGGGGTCTCACCGGGAAACCCGACCAGCAGGGTGGTGCGCAGGGCGCAGTGCGGCAGGTGGTGCCGGATCCGGTCAACCAGCTCGTCCAGGTCGCGGCGGCGGTAGCGACGGTGCATGCGGGCAAGGACCGGGTCGCTGACGTGCTGGAAGGGAATATCCAGGTAGGGGACGATCCGGGAGGACGAGGCCATCAGGCGGAGCAGTTCGTCAGGAACCGTGGCCGGGTAGAGGTAGAGCAGCCGCAGCCAGGGGAGAGATGTGCCGGCCAGCAGCGCCTCCACCAGGGCCACGAGGTCGGTAGCAGGGCCCAGGTCGTTGCCGTAGGCGGTCAGGTCCTGGGCAATGAGGGTCAGCTCCCGGACACCTGTCGCCTCCAGGGCGGCGGCCTCGGCCACCAGGTCAGGGATGGCGCGGCTGCGCAGGTCGCCACGGATGGCGGGGATCATGCAGTAGGTGCAGCGGTTGGAGCATCCCTCGGTGATCTTCAGGAAACTGCGGAAAGCGGGGGTGGAGACCCGGCGCGGCACCCGGCTGTCCATCAGGTAGCGCGGCGGCTGCAGCTCCAGCACCGGCCTGCCGTCGCGGGCCAGGTTCCGGACCAGTTCACCGATCCGCGGCACGCCGTCCGTGCCGACAAAGAGGTCCACCTCGGGCAGCTCGGCGGGCAGTTCGCGGCCGTAGCGCTGCACCAGGCAGCCGGCCACCACGAGCAACTGGCCGGGATGGCGGCTCTTGACCTCGGCCAGGCGGAGGATCTCGTCCACGGCCTCTTCCACGGCCGGCCTGATGAAACCGCAGGTGTTGACCAGGATGAGATCGGCCTCTTCCGGGTCCGGCACGACCCGGTAGCCATCGTTTTCAAGGGTCCCGAGCATGACCTCGGAATCGACCAGGTTCTTGGCACAGCCCAGGCTGACCAGGTGAACTGTTTTCATGGGAAATCCTGTGGTGAAGAGAGGAGGAGATCGACAAGAAGCTCCAGGATCCCGGCGGAGCGGGCACGGAAGGCCCGGTCCGGGTAGCGCGGCCTCCAGGGGGTCTGCCAGAGTTCGTCCGAGACCAGCATCAGGGCCGCCAGCCGGGTGGCACGGAAGCGGGCCACGCTGCACAGGGCGCTGTACTCCATGTCCACGGCCATGATCCCCTGCCGGCCGTAGCGCGCCACCTTCTCCCTGGTCTCGCGGTAGGGGGCATCGGTTGTCCAGACGGGGCCGCGGAGGAGCCGACCGCGGCCGGCAAGCCCTGCCGCCAGGGCGGCGGCAAGCGGCTCGTCGCACCGGGGGCGGTCGGGACCACCATAATGGACGCTGGTACCCTCCTCGGCCAGGCCCCAGGTCGGCACCAGGAGATCGGTGCAGGCCAGTTCCCTGGCCAGGGAACCGCACCAGCCATAGAGGACAACCCTCCGGGCGCCGAGGGCGATGAGCTTCTCCAGGCAGAGAGCCGCCATGGGCGCGCCCACGGCCGGACCGGCCAGGAAGAGATCCGCTCCCGCGTACAGGCGGGAATGAAAGAGAAAGTGGCGCCGCAGACGGCGCCGGTCGGCCAGGGCCGCCATGGCCCTGGTATCGGAGGGGTTGACCGCCAGGACACCGGTGGCCGGCAACGCCGGCTCGCCCGGGGCGCGGCAGGGATTGATGATACAGCTCTCCGTGGAGCCGGTGTCTGCGCCTGGCGCCTGCACTTCGGGAAAGAAGGAAAAAACTGCGCGATGGACGCGTACGGGATAGAGGTACAAAAAAGGGGCGCGGCAGGTGCCGCGCCCCTTTCCGGTCCGACAGCCGGAACGTCTTATCCGAGCAGCTGCGCCTTGAAGGGGTTGGCGTACAGCAGGATAAAGGCGATAACCAGGCCGTAAATGGCGATGGACTCAACCAGGGCCATACCAAGGATCATGGTGGTGGTGATGGCACCCTTGGCCTCCGGGTTACGGGCAACACCCTGGCAGGCGCCGAGAACACCGGAACCCATACCGATACCGGCACCAACACCGGCAAATCCGATGGCATGGGCAGCGCCGATACAAACCAGTGCAAGATCAAGCTTGTTCATTTGACTGTTCCTCCTGAAAAAAATTATATGAGTTGGCCTTCTTCTCCGTCGAACGGAAACCTTGAAAACGTGTTCAGATCCTTTTGCCTCCCGTCGCCGGGGGCAGGGACTTGCCGGTCCGGGCGATCAGTGGGCCGGCTCCATGGCCTGGGCACAGTAGCTGACGGCCAGGAGCACGAAGACCGCTGCCTGGACCAGGGACACCAGGACACCGAGGCAGAGGATCGGCAGCGGCGCAAAAAAGGCGCCGGCCAGCATGAAGAGCACCGCGAGCAGGATCTCCTTGGCCATGATATTTCCGAAGAGACGCATGGAGAGGGAGAGCAGGCGGGCAAGGTTACTGATGATCTCCAGGATCAGCATGAACGGCGCCAGTATCGGCACCGGTCCGAGGAAGTGCTTGATGTACTTGAGGCCGTGATAGCGCAGGCCGAGGGCATGATGGGTCACCCAGACGATGATGGTCATGGCCAGGGTGATGTTCCAGTTGGAGGTCGGCGACATGAAACCGGGGATCAGGCCGATCATGTTGGCGATCACGATGTAGAGAGAAAAGGTGGCCATCATGGGATAGAGCATGCGGGCGCCCTTCTTGCCCAGGTTCTCCTCGAAGATGTCCATCAGGCCGCTGATGACGACCTCCCAGAAGTTCTGGCCGCTGCCGGGAACGATCTCCAGCTTGCCCATGGTGAGCTTGGGAACGATGATCAGGAAGATCATGACCATCCAGGTATAGGTCATGTACGGCTCGCAGAGTTTCTCGAGCAAGGTATGCCCCACCGGCGTATGCGGCACAGGAAGTCCAAGTGCTTGAAGAATCAGCGAGATGAAAAGTATCGGATGTTCCATAACCTCTGCTCCCTTAACAACTTTGTACGGAAAATATTTTCCTGCCCCTGCTCAGGACAACAATGATCACGCTGAGCATTACCGTGGACAGACCAAGAACCAGTCCGATCATGTGAAGATCGATATTTGTTGACAGCGCATACAGGATCAGCCCGAAGACGAACAGCTTGGCATAGAACTTGACCAGGAAACGGATCCTCTCCGTCTTCTGCACGGCCTTGACATGGGCGCTGCTCCGGCTGACCCGTTCGGTGATCTGCCGGGCATCGCGCATGAGAATGAAAAAACTGCCAAAGGCCAGGATTCCGCCGATGAGCACGGAACGGGCCATGAACCAGTCATACTGGTACCAGGTTCCTGCAGTGAAGACGACGGTCATCAGCAGGCTGAACACCTGTACCATGCGGAGCAGCGTCTCTTCGGGTTTCATCATCACACCTGCCACCGGGACCACGGTCCCTATTTCTCCATCAACTTTCTGTAGAGATCCCACAGGGTCTTGAAGGCGGCCAGGACGCCCACCCCCAGGAAAATGAAGGTCAGCCAGGGGGCCGTCCTGCCGTCAAAGACCTTGTAGTCGAGATACCAGCCGATGCCGAGCCCCAGAAAGATGGAGAGGACAAAGGTCATGCCGACATGACTGTATATGGCCAGCTGCCTGAACATCTCTTTCCTTTCTTCAGACATCTGTCCCCTCTCCCAGACCCGGCAGGGTCGCACAAGTGAAACAACAGGTAGCACGAGGCTACGTCAATGGCAATGATTTTTTTAACAAACCGCCAATTTTTTGAATGACGATTCAGTCACCGCCAAGGCTTTTTCCAAGTGAGTTCGCTCATGTGCGGCGGATATGAAGGCCGCCTCGAACTGGGAGGGCGCAAGCCATACCCCCGAGGCCAGCATGTGGCGGAAATAGCGGCCATACATCTCGGCATCGGCGCGCATGGCAGACTCGAAATCGGTCACCGGCCCCTCGGTGAAGAAACAGGTCATCATGGAGCCGATCCTGTTGAGGGTGACGGCCACCGGCGCCCCGGCCCCCAGCCGGGCCAGCTCGGTGCCGAACCACTCGCTCTTCTCTTCCAGCTCTTCGTAGAAACCGTCCCGCCGCACCACCTTGAGCATGGCAAGGCCGGCGGCCATGGCCAGGGGATTGCCGGACAGGGTGCCGGCCTGGTAGACAGGGCCGTCCGGGGCCACCTGGTCCATGATATCGGCCCTGCCGCCATAGGCCCCCACGGGCAGGCCGCCGCCGATGATCTTGCCCAGGCAGGTCAGGTCGGGCATGATGCCGAACCGCTCCTGGGCCCCGCCCAGGGCCAGGCGGAAACCGGTGATCACCTCGTCGAAGATGAGGACGATGCCCAGCTCCCGGGTCAGTTCCCGCAGCCGGACCAGGAACTCCATCTCCGGCACCACCACGCCCATGTTGCCGGCCACCGGCTCGATGATCACGCAGGCGATGTCAAGGCTTTCGTCGCGCAGGGTCTTCTCCAGGGTCTCGATATCATTATAGGGGATGGAGAGGGTGTTTTTGACAATGTCCTCCGGCACGCCGGGGCTTCCCGGAATCCCCAGGGTGATGACGCCGGAGCCGGCCTTGACCAGGAAGGAGTCGGCATGGCCGTGGTAGCAGCCGTCGAACTTGACCACCACGTTGCGGCCGGTATGGCCGCGGGCCAGGCGGATGGCGCTCATGGTCGCCTCGGTGCCGGAATTGACAAAACGGACCTTTTCCAGGGAGGGTACCGAGTCGCAGACCAGCTCGGCCAGTTCAACCTCCAGGGGGGTGGGCGCGCCGAAACTCGTGCCGTCGGCCGCGGTGCGGCATATGGCGTCGATGACCTCGGGATGGGCGTGGCCCAGGATCATGGGCCCCCAGGAACAGACAAAGTCGATGAACTCGTTGCCATCGACGTCCACCACCATGCAGCCGTGGGCCTTGCGGACGAACAGCGGGTCACAGCCCACGGACCGGCAGGCGCGGACCGGCGAGTTGACGCCACCGGGGATCACGGTCCGGGCCTGGGAAAAGAGGGAAGCGGAACGATCGGTCTTCATGGATTCACCTTGCAGGGAGAGTGTTGGCGGAGACTGACAACGGGTCTTGGATGGTGGGGCCGTATCGGCAGGAGCAACTCCCGGCCACCATTGCCGCGGCAATATAGCATGGCAGCTTTTCATCTGTCAAAACGAAAAAAGAAACAGAAAGTTCCAGATGCCACCCGAGTATCCCGCCCTTCGGGATGGCCCGTTGCTGGATGGAGGTGCTAATTTTTTCTTGTCACCACTCCCCGGGCAAGGTAAAATGCGCTGTAATTGTCCGATTTTTTTGATAACCGATTGATATATGAAAAATTTTTCAACGGATTTTCCCCGGAAGAGCAACTCAAAGGAGCGACTGTAATGGCAAGCGAAAAGGTGATACACGTCTCTGACAGCGAATTCGACACCAAGGTCGTGGGCAACGAGCTCCCCTGTCTCGTGGATTTCTGGGCCCCCTGGTGCGGTCCGTGCAAGGCCATCGGCCCGGTTATCGACGAGCTGGCAGAGGAATTTGACGGCCGGGTACAGATCGCCAAGATGAACGTTGATGACAATCCTGCCACGCCCGGCAAGTTCGGTATCCGGGCCATCCCGACCCTCATCCTGTTCAAGGGCGGCCAGGTTGTCGACCAGATCACCGGTGCCGTGGGCAAGCCCCAGCTCCAGGACCTGATCAAGAAGGCCCTCTAGGCACCCCGGGCCGGGCCCTGCCCGCCACGGCGGCCGCTGCCCGGCGTCCACAGGCATCCGTCATCTTCCGCCACCATTCCCAACCCGAGAATATCCGCATGGAGCAGGCCGAGTATCAACTGATCATTGTCGGCGGCGGCCCGGCCGGGCTGACGGCGGGGCTGTACGCTGCCCGGGGCCGGCTCAGGGCCCTGCTCGTCGAGAAGGGTGCCACCGGCGGCCAGGTCCTGGTCACGGACTGGGTGGACAACTATCCCGGTTTCGTGGAAGGGATATCGGGGTTCGGGCTCATGGAGAAGATGACCGCCCATGCCGACCGGTTCGGGCTGGAAAAAAAATTCGCCAATGTCACCTCCCTGGACCTGGCGGGAGCGGTCAAGACCGTGCGGCTCGAGGACGGAACCACCCTCACCGCCCGGACCGTGATCCTCTGCACCGGCGCCAGGCCGAGCAGGCTGGGGGTGCCGGGCGAGCAGGAGCTGGTGGGCCGGGGCGTCTCCTACTGCGCCACCTGTGACGGCCCCTTCTACCGGGACCAGGAGATCGCGGTGGTCGGCGGCGGCAACACCGCCATCCAGGAGGCCCTGCACCTGACCAAATTCGCCCGCAAGGTCACGGTGATCCATCGCCGCGACGAGCTGCGGGCCACCAGGATCCTGCAGGAGAAGGCCTTTGCCAATGACAGGATCCACTTCCTGTGGAACGCGCGGGTCAGCGAGATCATGGGCGGCGACAGCGGCGTCGAGGGGCTGCGGATCAGCCACAACGACGGCACCGAGTCGACCCTGGCCGTGACCGGCATCTTCATCTTCATCGGCGTGGTCCCCAACAACGAGGTCCTGCCGCTGGACCAGCTCGAGACCGACGGGTCCGGCTTCATCGTCACCGACACCGAGATGCGGACCAACCTGGCCGGCGTCTTTGCGGCCGGTGACATCCGCAGCAAGAACTTTCGCCAGATCATCAATGCCGCCGGCGAAGGGGCCACCGCCGAACTGTCGGCCGAACAGTACCTGGGCAGCCAGGCATGACCACGGGACCTCTATCCATGGCAACCATCCACAGGCAGACCGCACCCCGCACCCTTCTCTTCCTGGCCCTGCTCGCCCTGCTTCTGCCGCTTTCCGGCTGTTCCACCATGCAGGGCATGTTCGACAAGATCACCTTTGGCAGCAGCGAGAGCAAGCCGGCGCAGGACTCGGCCCAGGCCCTTGCCGTCCAGGGCATGGACGCCTTCAACAGGGGCGACTATTACGAGGCCCTGCAGGCCTTCAACAAGATCCTGGACCGCTATCCCTTCAGCCCCCAGGCCATGCTGGCCGAACTGAAGGCGGCCGACTGCCATTACTACCGCAAGGAATACCTGGAGGCCAAGATGCTCTACCAGGAATTCGAGAACCGGCACCCCACCAACGAGGCCATTCCCTATGTCATGTTCCAGATCGGCATGTGCGACTTCAGGCGCATCGACCGGATCGACCGTGACATCACCGGGGCCCAGGACGCGATCAAGTCCTTTTCCCGCCTGCTCCGGGCCTATCCCGACTCGCCCTACTCCCAGGAGGCCAGGGCGCGGATCGCGGCTGCCCGTGAGTTCCTGGTCAACCACGACTACTTTGTCGCTGTCTTCTACGTCCGCACCAAGCAGTACAGCCAGGCCATCCACCGGCTCAAGTACCTGCTGGCCACCTACCCGGACGCCACCATAGCCCCCAAGGCCAGGGCCCTGCTCAAGCGCCTGCAGGAAGGTAAGCCGCCGGTCTGGGGCCTGCGCAAGTGGCTGCCCCACCTCACCATGCCGGACTGGCGATTCTGGAGTTCCGACCACAAGAAGAAGGACACGGCAGGCGGGACCAGGAGCACGCCACCGGCCAACACCGACGCGGCGCCCGCGAAATAGGGCGCCGCCGCGCCGGGCAACGGTTGTTCAGGCGCCCTGGGCGACTGCCGGTTCTTCCTTCAGCAGCCTGTCGATGGAGACCTCCATGGCCCTGACCGGGCAACCGGTGACACAGAGGCCGCAGCCGGTGCATTTCTCGGGATCAAAGAGCACCTCCATCTCCGGCCGCCTGATATGCAGCGCCCCCACGGGGCAGATGCCGGTGCAGGCGCCGCACTGGAAACACCTGCTCTCGTCGCGGCGAATCCTGGTCGCCAGGCGTTCCACCTTCACGCCCAGGCCCTTGAGATACCCCAGGGCCTCCCGCACATTCTCCCTGTTCCCCTTCAGTTCAAGGATCATGATCCCGTCCCGCTGCGGCCGGATATCCGCCTTGAGGATGTTGAACTCCACGTCGTACTGCTTGACCAGGTGATAGATCACGGGATCGTCAGAGGTCTCCTTGGGATAGCGAAGGAAATAGATTCTCGTGTACATGTTTCGGGTACCGGGTTGAAGGTTTGGGTGTTCGGTTTTCCGGGTTCAATGGCCGTCCGGGGCGGAGACGAGCGGGGCGAGCCGCTCGAGCAGTACCTCGGGCGGCGCCTCGGTGTTGATCCGGACAAGCTGTGCCGGTCCGAGTTCGTCAGGGGGTTCAAAGCGTTCCTTCTGGGAGAGGTAGATCTCCCAGCGGCCGTCGGAGACGGCCCCGGGATCACGGGCCCGCAGCGCCAGGCGGCGCCGCACCTCGGCATCGGAGCAGAAGCAGAGGATGAAGACCACGGCCACGCCCAGGCGGGCGGCCAGCTCCAGCACCCGGGCCCGGTCGGCCCGCCGACCGTAGGAGCCGTCAAGGACCACCCCTGCCATGCCGGCCCGCAGGTCTGCCTCGGCCCGGTCGAGCAGGGCCTGGTAGGTCCTGGCGGTGAAGGCGGGGCTGTAGATCCCCTGGTCCACGCCCTCGGCACAGCGGGTGGTGGCGTCGATGCCGGCCAGCTCCTTGCGGACCCGGTCGGTATTGTAGGAGGAGAAACCGTGCCGCTCGGCAAAACCGCGGGCCAGGGTCGACTTGCCCGAGGCGATCATGCCAAAGAAGACAAAGAGCCGCGGCCGCCTGCCCTCTCCCTGCTCAACCGCGGCTGGCATAGCTGTCAGCAAGGCGGAAGTAGCGGGCCGCCGCCTCCAGGTTGGCCTGGCGCACGGACGCATCCACCGCCGGATCGGCGGCGGTGAACAACCCGATCTTGCCGCGGACATAGGCGCGGTAGCACTTGTAGAAATCCAGCATGGCGCCCAACCCCTGGTCGCCGGACTGGTTGCCGAACCGTTCGATGAAGTAGGCGCCGAGATCGGAGAGGTCGTGGAAGTCCAGGTCCATGGCGAGGAAGGCCACGTCGCTGGCCACGTCGCAGTAGCGGAACCGGTCGTTGAACTCGATGCAGTCGTAAATATAGACCTTGTCGGCCAGGCAGATGTTGGCCGAATAGAGATCGCCGTGGCAGTCACGGATGCGGCCGGCCCGGATGCGTTCCTCGAACAGGTCGTCGCGGGCAAGCACGCCGCGGGCATAGGCCGAGATCCGGTCGAACTGCTCCCGGGAAAGGGGCCCGGAATCGCTGATGAACGACTCGGTCTGCTCGAAATTCTCCAGGACATTGACCGCCACCGCCCCGGCAGTGCCAAAGGCGTCAATCTCGCTGGAATGCGCGGCCTGGCGGTAGAAGGGCACGAGCACGTCGACGATGGCGTCGATCTGTTCCCGGCCCAGTTGCCCGGCCTCGATGACCCGGACCATCATCCGCTCCTCGGGCATCCGCACCATCCTGACCCCGTACTCGATGATCTCGCCGTCGCCGTCCAGGCCGATGACCCCGCCCTGGCGCCGGACCTCGATCACGCCGAGATAGATATCCGGGCAGAGGCGGCGGTTGAGGCGGACCTCCTGCTCGCAGCAGTGGCGCCGCCGCTCCAGGGTGGAGAAGTCGAGAAAGCCGAAATCCACCGGCTTCTTGAACTTGTAGACAAAGTCCCCGGCCAGGAGGACAAAGGAGATGTGGGTCTGGACCAGGCGGACCTCGTCCACAGGATGATCGTAGGCCCCCGGCTGCAGCAGGGCCTGGATATAGGCAGGCAGGTTGGTGTCGGTCATGAGATGATCCTGGTCTGAAAAGATATGGCTGGTGCCGGACAGGGGCAGAGGCCGGGCCCGGGGCATGGAGTTGAAAAACGCTACCCCTCCCGGTCCGCCGCGGCTGCCCCGGCACGGGAACGACAGTGCGGCAGTTGCCGCCCCATCGGAACGAGGCCACTGTACCAGATGAATGCGGCGCCGTAAATGGTTTACCGGCCCCGGCCCCCATGGTAGAGTGCGGCAAACCAGCACCCCTCACCGGAAAATGAACGAAAAAAACCTCCGCAACCTCCTGGAGCTGCTCCGGAAAGGCAGCCTGGACATCGACGGGGCCATGGAGCGCCTTCGCCACCTGGACGAGGAACTCCTGGGCTGCGCCCGCCTCGACCACCACCGCGAGCTGCGCACCGGCCTGCCCGAGGCGGTCTATGGCGAGAACAAGACCGCGGACCAGCTCGTGGAGATCCTTGCCGCCATGCTCTCCAGGCAGTCCGTCCTCCTGGCCACCCGGGTCTCGGCCGACAAGGCCCGCGCCGTCTGCAGCCGCCTGCAGGGTCTTTGTTACCACCGTACCGCCCGCGTCCTGACCGGCAACGAGCAGTACGTGGCAACGGACCGCGGCCGCGGCACGGTGCTCATCGTCACCGCCGGCACCTCGGATCTGCCGGTGGCGGAAGAGGCCAGGATCAGCCTTGGCATGTTCGGTCACCAGGTGGAGACGGTCTACGATGCCGGGGTGGCCGGGCTGCACCGGATCCTGGGCCACCGCAGGCTCCTGCGCCGGGCCAGTGTCATCATCGTGGTCGCCGGCATGGAGGGGGCCCTGCCCTCGGTGGTCGCCGGCATGACACCGGCGCCGGTGATCGGCGTTCCCACCAGTGTCGGCTATGGTACCGGCGCCGGTGGCTACAGCGCCCTGCTCGGCATGCTCAACTCCTGCGCCCCCGGCCTGGCCGTGGTCAACATCGACAACGGGTTCGGCGCCGCCTGCATGGCCGCCGCCATCAACCGGAACCCACCGGACAGCGGCCACGGATTGTAACAACAAGATACGTTACAACAGCACGATAAGAAACAACCCCGCCGCCGTTTCCAGCGCGGGCCTCCACCTTGCCCTGCCCGTGCCGGGTCACCTGCTCCCTGTTTTCGGACAAAAAACGCGTCCTGCCATTGCATGATGCCCGGTATCGTCGTATAATCGGCATGTTTTACTCCTGAATCCTGCACTTCGAAAATGAAGAAAAAATTTTCTCTTGCAATATCAGTGGATTACATGGAGGTGATCGTTTTTTCCGACCCACTGACCGTGTGAAGGATTTTTTCCTCATTTTCTCGCCCGCAGGGATTGGCAATTTTACCGAATCTGTTTCGTTACCAAGGGCTTGAAGTATTCGTATACGTCTGCGCCCCTTGATGCCTTGCATCCCCGGCAAAATGGCCAATTGCAGGATCCAGGCTACTCAAAAATCCCGCTGACCCGGAAAGCGTGCCTCCTCTCCGGGCCGGCCGACTGCGACAGGCCCGCCACCGGCGGCCTACAACCACCTTTCTGCCAGGCCAGGTACACTGTTCAATGAATACGACACTGAAACTGAAACTCGGACTGCTGTTCACCATTGTTGTCTTTTCCATCATGACCCTGGTGCCCTCGTTCTATCCCCATGCACCGAACTGGTGGAAAAAATACCTTGCCCCGGAGGGATTGAAGCTGGGCCTGGACCTCCAGGGCGGCATGCACCTGGTCCTGCGGGTCGATCTCGACAAGGCCGTGGAGAACTCCCTGGAGCTGGCGGCCGGAGACCTGAAGGAGAGCCTGGCCGAGAAGGGGATCACCGCTGTCCAGCTCGATTCCGGCGATCCCAAGAAGATCATCTTCAGCCTGCCCAACACCGGCGCCCTGGACACGGTCAAGCAGGTAATAAAGGACCAGTTTCCCAACCTCGACATCAAGGTGGAGGCCGAAAAGGGCAGCTTTCCCCGCATAACCCTGCAGCTCAAGCCCGAAGAGGTCAACTTCATCGACAAGAACGCGGTCAGCCAGTCCCTGGAGATCATCCGCAACCGGATTGACCAGTTCGGCGTGGCCGAGCCGGTCATCGTCCGCCAGGGCAACGATGAGATCGTGGTCCAGCTTCCCGGTGTCAAGGACCCCAAGCGGGCCATGGCCCTGATCGGCCAGACCGCGCAGCTCGAGTTCAAGCTGGTGGCCGATGACACGGGAGTCGACCTGAACAAGCTCATCAACGAGGCCATCCAGTCCGGGCAGTGGAAGTGGGGCCAGGACAGGAAACAGCTCAACATGGCCCTGCAGGGCCGCCTGCCCAAGGGGACAGAGATCTATTTCCAGAAGATCGTTGACTCCAAGACCCACCGGGTGCGCAAGGTGCCCATCCTGCTCTACAGCCAGGTCCTGATGACCGGCGAGATGGTCAAGAATGCCCAGGTCCGCATCGGCGGCACCTTCAACGAACCCTATGTCAGCCTCGATCTCACCGGCCGCGGCGCCAAGGTCTTTGGCCAGATCACGGAGAAGAACGTGGGCAAGCGGCTGGCCATTGTCCTGGACGGGGTCGTCCGCTCGGCGCCGGTGATCCGGGAGAAGATCCTGGGCGGCTCCGCCCAGATCTCGGGGAACTTCACCCACGAGGAGGCCACCGACCTGGCCATTGTCCTCAGGGTCGGCGCCCTGCCGGCACCGGTGGAGATCATCCAGAACCTGACCGTGGGCGCCAGCCTGGGCCGCGACTCCATCCGCAAGGGACTCACCTCGGGCCTGTTCGGCGCCCTGATGGTCCTGGTCTTCATGGTTGTCTACTACCGGCTCTCCGGTGTCATCGCCGACGTGGCCCTGCTGCTCAACATCCTGTTTCTCTTTGTCGGCCTGGCCATGCTCGGCGCCACCCTGACCCTGCCCGGCATCGCCGGTATCATCCTCTCCATCGGCATGGCCGTGGACGCCAACGTACTCATATTTGAACGAATGCGGGAGGAGTTCGCCCTGGGCAAATCGGTGAAGTCCGGCGTGGACGCCGGCTACGACAAGGCGTTCTGGAGTATTGTCGACTCCCAGGTCACCACCCTCATCACCGCCCTGGCCCTGTTCATGTTCGGCACCGGCCCGATCAAGGGTTTTGCCATCACCCTGTCGCTGGGCATCATCTTCAACCTCTTTGCCGTGCTCTTCTGCAGCCGCCTGGCCTATGACGTCCTCTATGCCACCCGCCGGCTCAAGGAGCTGAAGTTCCTGCAGTTTGTCAAGAAGCCGAACTTCGACTTCATGGGGGTCAGGAAGATCGCCTTTACCGTCTCCGCCATCCTGGTCGTGATCGGCCTGTTCTCCTTTGCCGAGATCCTGCGCGGCGACGCCAACCTCGGCGTGGACTTCTCCGGCGGCTCCCTGCTCCAGTACAAGGCGGAGAAACCCTTCCGCCTGGACGAGGTCCGGGCCGCGTTCAAGAAAAACGGCTATCCCAACATCGACCTGCAGCAGGTCACGGGCGAGAACAGGCTCATTGTCAAGATCAAAAAATCCGAGGACACGGTGGGGCACCTGGGCGACAGGATCACCGCGATCCTGAAGAAGGAGGAAAAGGACAAGGGATTTGCCCTCGAGAGCCAGGCCGAGATCGGTTCCTCGGTTTCCGCGGTCCTGCGTGACAAGGCCGTGGAGGCCATTGCCATCTCGCTCATCGGCGTCCTGATCTACCTGGCCATCCGTTTCGATTTCAGTTTCGGCCTGGCCGCGGCAGCGGCCACCTTCCACGACGTGCTGGTGGTGCTCGGCATCTGCTGGCTGATGAACATGGAGATCACCCTGCTCATCGTCACCGCCCTCCTGACCCTGGCCGGCTACTCGCTCAACGACTCGGTGGTCATCTTTGACCGCATCCGCGAGAACATGCAGAAGGAGCGGGACAAGGACCTGAACATCATCATCAACGAGTCCATCAACCAGGTCCTGGCCCGGACCATCGTCACCTCGCTGACCACGGCCCTGGTCCTGGTGGCGCTGTACTTCTTCGGCGGCTCGTCGATCCACGGTTTCTCGTTCGCCCTGCTCACCGGCATCATCGTCGGCACCTACTCCTCCATCTTCATCGCCAGCCCGCTGCTGACGATCAAGAAACGCGGATAGGGCCCCGTGGACGACATCCTGCCCCGTCACTTCCGGCAGCTGGACGGCAAGGAGCCCTTCACCTTTGCCTGCCATCCCGGTGTGCCCTGCTTCACCGAGTGCTGCCGCGAACTGGACCTGGCCCTGACGCCCTATGATGTCCTGCGCCTGAAGAACGGCCTCGGCATGCACTCGGGCCGCTTCCTGGAGCGCTACGTCATCATCGAGCATGACCCGGAGACCATCTTTCCGGTCTGCTACCTGACCATGGTGGACGACGGCCGGGCCAGTTGCGTCTTTGTCCGGCCCGAGGGCTGCAGTGTCTATGCCGACAGGCCGGGCGCCTGCCGGGCCTATCCCGTGGGCCGCGGCGCCGCCCGCCGGCAAGACGGCACCATCAGCGAACGCTTCCTCCTGATCAGGGAACCGCACTGCCGCGGCTTTGCCGAGGCCGCCAGCCAGACAGCGCCGCAGTACCTGGCCGACCAGGGCCTGGCCGACTACTTCCGTTTCAACGATCCCGTGACCAGCCTGCTCCAGCATCCCCGGATCAGGGCGGGGTTTCGGCCGGACCGGCGACAGCTCGACCTGTACATCCTGGCCCTCTACAACCTGGACATGTTCCGCCAGGAGATGGCCGACGGCCGCTTCGCCCTGCGGCGGCCCCTGGCACCCGCCGAGCTGCAGGGCCTGGCCGGCGATGATGAACAACTCCTCCTGCTCGCCATCCGCTGGCTCATGCAGGAGTTCTTTGCCGAGGAGACGTAAGGTGGAGGAGCCCCTGGGCCTTGAACTGACAGCGGAACTCAGGAGAATCAGCGCCCGCTACTGCCTGCAGGAGGGAGGATCGCACGGCCCGGACCACAGCGAACGGGTCTACCGGACCGCGCTCCACATCGGCAGAAGCATGGCGGCCCGGCTCGACATCCTGGCCGCCGCGGCCCTGCTCCACGATATCGGCCGCAGGCAGGAGACGGCCAGCCGCGGCACGGTCTGCCACGCCGAGCAGGGCGCGGAGCTGGCCAGGGACATCCTGCGGCAGCTCGGCTTCAGCGGACCGGACCGGGAGGCCATCTGCCACTGTATCCGGGCGCACCGGTTCCGCGGCCGCACCCGGCCCCGGTCCCTGGAGGCAGAGATCCTCTTTGACGCCGACAAGCTCGATTCCATCGGCGCCATCGGCATCGGCCGGGCCTTTCTCTTTGCCGGCCAGATCGGGGCCTGCCTGCACAACCCCGAGCTGGACCCGGAAGAGACCGCGTCCTATTCGAACCAGGACACGGCCTACCGCGAGTTCCAGGTCAAGATGTCCCGGGTCCGCGACCAGATGCTGACCCCGGTGGGCCGCGAGCTGGCCCGGCGGCGGCACCGGTTCATGGAGATCTTCTTCGACGAACTGAACCGGGAGATCTACGGCCATCCCTGAAAGGATCCTCCGGCAAGCCCGAAGGGCGAGAAAATGAAGGATTTAGGCGCCATGCTCAAACTCGTTATCTTCGACTGCGACGGGGTCATGTTCAGCTCCCGCGAGGCCAACCGGATCTACTACAACCACCTGCTGGAGCACTTCGCCTGTCCCCCCATGAACGAGGAGGAGGTGAACTATGTCCACATCCACAATGTCACCGACTCGGTGGCCCACATCTTCCGCAACCATCCGCAGGTCAGCCTGGAGGAGGTCAACCGCTACCGCATGGCCCTGGACTATACCCCCTTTCTCCGCTACATGACCATGGAGCCGGACCTGCCCGAGTTCCTGCAGCGCATCAGGCCGCGCTACCGGACCGCCATCTCCACCAACCGCACCAATACCATGGACCTGATCCTGGACATCTTCAAGCTGCGGCCATGGTTCGAGATGGTGGTCACGGCCCAGAACGCGCCCCGGCCCAAGCCGGCGCCGGACGGCCTGCACATGATCCTGGACCACTTCGGCCTGCAGGTGGAGGAGGCCATCTACATCGGTGACTCGGAGGTGGACCGGGAACACTGCGCCTCGGTGGGCATGGACCTGATCGCCTTCAGGAACCCGGACCTGGAGGCAAGATACCACGTCAACAGTTTCCTGGAGATCTGCGCGCTGCCGCCGTTCGCCGGGACCGACGGATCCTGATGGGCGAGGAGTTCCTGCACGATATCCTGGCCACCGGCCCGGACATGGAGAGCGCCGGCCGGCGGATCCTGGGATTTCTCGATGCCACGCCACTGGTCCGCTACCACCGGCTGGAGTTCGACCGTGACCTTTCCATGAACGGTCGCGATGACCGCCTTCTGCCGCGGGTCGGGGAGGCGGTGGCCGAAAACCGGCGTATCCTTGACGCCATGCTGGCCGAACTGCGCCACGAGGGCCTGGCCGATCTCGCCGACCTGGCCCGGCTGGAACAGGGCTACCAGAGCAAGCTGTTCCATGTCATCGCCCATATCCTGGACGGCTTTTTCGGCATCGATTCCCGCTTCTACGACCTGGACGAGAGCAGCCACTGGCTCACCGGCCACCGAAGGCGCCTGCTTGCCGACATGCCGGAGCAGTGCTGGTTGATCAGGATACGGGCCCGCCTGGACGGCGGAACCGACTTTGCCGGTCGGCAGGAGCGGTTCAGCGGTCGGAAGGGCGGCCCTGCCTAGCCTCCATCCTCGTCAAGACGCTTGAGCCCCTCCATGAGAATCATCATGAAGTCCCCCAGCTCGCGGGCCTTCATCTGGGGATCGGGCAGGCCGGGCACAAAGCGGAAATGCCCGCTGCGGCGGGAGAGAATGGCATAGATGGCCTCCTGGTTGTCCAGCTCCCCGAACCGGGCCGCGAGCAGGGCCCCCTCGCGGAAGGTGACCCGGGCCGACTCCCCCTCCATGTCGAGCAGCAGCTTGCCCGTCTTCTGGTGCATGTGAAAGACCTGCAGCAGCTCGGCGGGCGATATGGCGTCCAGGCGACCGCTCATGACCACGTCTTCCGTGCCTTCCCCTCCTTCCCCTGTCTCCTCGTCCGGTTCCGTCAGCTGGAACTTGACCAGGCCGGTGCAGCCGCCGCAGGTGTAGACGGTCTCCCGCTGCCCGGCAAAGCCTGTTGCCGCGTGCGGCAGCAGTTCGAAGAGCAGCCCGGTCAGCTCCCGGACCAGGATGAGGCAGGAGGGTTTGCCGACGGGGAGAAAGACAGCCCGGTCCGTCAGCACGATCCTGTCCTGCGGCTTGTAGAAGGGACAGTTGCGGCTGTCGGTGATGGCAAAGGATGCGCTGAAGGATGCTGTCATTGATCGTCCGTGGCCATGGCGGGGTTCCCGTCACGCCCAATCCTGTACGTCGAAAATGGAAAAAAGCACGGGGTCCGCTGCACCGCCGCGGCCGGGGGGGAAAGCAGCTTGTTTCCGCCAGGAGAATACTATACAATACACCATGATGGAGGTATTTGGTCAACTTGAAAGCCTCCTGCTATGATCTTTCCCCTGTTACCCGCCGGAGAGCGCCCCGGGGCAAACCTCCAGCAACCGCCCGATTTTATACGGATTACATAGACTATGGCTACCGGTTCAGATCAGCTTGCCGCTGATTACGAGCAACTCAAGAGCAGCCTTGAGCTGTATCCCAGCATCTCCATCATCCGGGCAGAGGGACAGCCGCCGGATCACTACGAACTCGAATACCGGCTGCGGGGATATGTCAGGAACCCCGACGGCAGCATCGAGATCGGGGAGGTGCACAGGGTCGCCATCAACCTGCCGTTTGGCTACCCCCATTTTCCGCCCACGGTCAAGCCCCTGACCGGTATCTTCCACCCCGACATCGACCCGGCCGCCATCCGCATCGCCGAACAGTGGCAGGACAAGCCCGCCCTGGCCGACCTGGCCCTGCACATCGGCGAGATGATCTGCGGCACTATCTACAACGTCGACGACCCCTTCAACCAGGAGGCCGCGGACTGGTACCTGGAGCACAAGGACGAGCTGCCCCTGGACAACCTGCAGATCGCCGACATCGAGGAGGACGGCGACCGCTTCGATACCCTGGACGACGATACCTTTGCCTCCCTCGGCCTGGAGGACGATGACCTGCTGGGACCGGTGGCAGAAGAGGACGACGACCAGGCCGAGCTCCTGCTCTCCTACCTGGACCAGAAGAAGATCTATGCCGCCTCCGGCCTGCTGCAGGAGATTCCGCCAAGCGTCGCGGTGCCGGACCGGGAAAAGATCGAGGAACGGATCAGCAAGGCCCTGCGCGAGGCGGACCGGCTGTATACCGAGGCCCAGCAGCTCGAAAACAGGGGCCAGTTGCAGGAGGCCCTGGCCGTTCTCGACAGGCTGCAGGAGACCGTGGCCGACTCGCCCGGTGTCGATGAACTGCGCAGCCGCCTCCAGCAGTCGCTCTCCTTTTCGCCCGCCGTGGAGGAAGAGCCGCGGAAGGCGCCGGACAGGGCGAAATCAACAGGCCGGGACAGGAAGCAGGAGGCCGCGGCCCGGCCGCCCCGGCCACCGGCCACGCCCGGGAGGAAGGTGTCCCTGCCCTCGCTGCCCTACAGGGCCATCTTCATCGCCCTTGCCCTGCTCGGCCTGGCCGCGGCCGGCGGCAGCCTCTACTTCAAGGACCGGCACGTCCTGGAGCAGGCGCGCCAGGAGCTGCGCCAGGCCCGGCAACTGGCCCGGGAACGCAGCTTTTCCCAGGCCGAGACAGCCGCGGACACGGCACTGGAGAAGCTTGATTCCGTCCTGGTCCTGCGCTCGGAAAAACAGCGTCTCGCCGACCAGGTCAACGGCCTGCTCACCTCGCGCGATTTCAGGGAAGGGCTGAAGGGCAACGTGCTCTACAAGGGAAAATACATCAGCGAGGACAAGGCCAGGATCCTGGCGCAACTGGACGCCCTTGTCGGCAAGGGGGAGGACCTGATCAGGCAGGGCAGGGTCAGCAAGGCCATTGCCGCCTATGACCGGGCCCTGCGCTTTGCCACGGACAACCGGCTGGAGACCAGGGCGGCCACCCTGCGCCAGACCATCAATAACCTCCGCTTCGAGCAGACCATGGCCAATGCCAAGCGGGCGGAACAGGACAAAGAGTGGCAGAACGCGGCCGAGACCTACCGCAAGGCCTTGGAACTGTCCAGGAACCTGGCCGACAAGGGGGAGATCAAGGAGATCAGCAAGCGGCTGAAGGCCGCCTCCTTCCGCCACGAGCTGGACCAGTCCAAGGAGGCCTTCACCGAATCGCAGTGGCAGCAGACCATCGAGATGCTCGAACATGCCCAGAAGCTCATCAAGGAAGACCCCACCGCGGTCACCAGCCAGGAAAAGAAACAGCTGGCCAGGCTGCTGGCAGGATCACGCCTCTACCAGACGCTCGCCATTGCCAGGCAGGCCTATGAAAAACGGGACTGGGACAAGACCATCGCCGAGTACGAAAAGGCCCTCGACCTCCTGCGGACCCAGCAGCGGCAGTTCGGCGGCGACCTTGGCGACGCCATTGCCAAGATCGAAAAGACCCTGCTCATGGTCCGCATCGCCAGGGAACAGAGCGAGGCACTGGCCGCGAAGAAAAAGGACGACCTGGAGGCCGTGCTGACCCATTACCGCCGGATGCTTGCCATGGCCACCGGCGGCAGGTTCAGCCGGGATGCGGCGCTCCGCTCCATTGCCCGGAACATCAGGGAGGAGATCAAGGCCACCACTGCGCAACTGGATATCGAGAAAAAGATCCGCTGGCTCACCGACAACTTCATGGATATCTTCCGGAAGAGCTACCCTTCCTATGCCACCTCGGGCCTGGAACAGCCCCGGGTTACCTATCTCAGGAAGGAGAAGGGCCGCATGATCTTCAACATGACCTGCATCGAGCGGAGCCATGGCCGTTCATCCCGCCTGGAACTCAACTACCAGTATGACCCGGCAACGGGCAGGTGGTCCATGTACACGGGGCCGTGACCGGTCAGTGATGATGACCGTGATGACCGTGGTGCCCGTGGTGCGGGTCCTGCATCGGACCTCCGGCCCTGGCCAGGGCCTCGTCCAGGGCCGCCTGCGCCTTCTGCAGCGACCCGACCGCGTCCCGCAGCAGGGCCGCGATCTCCGGGTCTGACCCGTCAAGCCGCCGGGCCCACTGGGCAAACTCCTCCCCGTGTCCCTGGTTGTGCTCGATCCAGTGCGGCAGCATGACCCGCAGTTTTTCAAGATCACTCAACTGGCTCATCGGCCTTGTCTCCGGTTGGGCTGGTGCCCTTGGTCAGGACCAGGCGGCCGCCGAGAAAATCGATCCGCCGGATCACCGCGCCGGGCACCAGTCTGGGTTCTTCAAAAAAGGTGGTCAAGAGGATGCCGTCATCGGTGACATCCAGGGCCGTGACCCCCTCCATGAGGATCTCCTCCCGGCCACCGTCTTCCATTATCGCACTGATCTGGCACATCCTGTTTCCTCCCTCTGCACGTTATATCAGGAACCTGAACTCGCCCTTGCCCAGCAGGTCGTGCAGGTGCAGGACACCGACCAGCCTGAAGCGGTGATCGACAACGGCAAGCACGGTGATCTCCCTGGTCTGCATGATACTGAGTGCATCCGCGGCCATGAGATCGCTGGCAATAGTCACCGGGTTGCGGGTCATGCACCCGGCCAGGGTCTGATCATCGAGCCCGGTGCCCCGGCTGAGCAGGCGCCGGATATCGCCGTCGGTGAGGATACCGCGCAGGACACCGTCGCCGTCGCAGACCATGACCGCGCCGAGATTCTTGTCGTTCAGCTCCCGGATGGCCTCGGCGAGGGGAACCGTCTCGTCGACCCGCGGCACAGCGGACCCGGTCAGCATCACCTCGCGGACCGCGACCTTCAGCCGCTCACCCAGGCTGCCGCCGGGATGGTTGCGCCGGAAGTCCTCGGCCCGGAACTGCTTGCGCTTGAGCAGGGCCACGGCCAGGGCATCGCCCAGGGCGAGGGTGGCGGTGGTGCTCGAGGTGGGCACCAGCCCCAGGGGGCAGGCCTCCCTCGGCACGGCCACATCCAGGGTAACGGCGGCGTAACCGGCCAGGGTGGAGCGGGCGCCGCCGGTCATGGCGATGATCTTCACGTTCCGTTCCCGCAGGCTGGCCAGCAGGCTGTTGAGCTCGGCCGTCTCGCCGGAATAGGAGATGGCCAGCACCACGTCCGTGGGCGAAACCATGCCCAGGTCACCGTGCATGGCTTCCACCGGGTGAAGAAAGAACGAGGGGGTACCCGTGGAATTAAGGGTGGCCGAGATCTTCTGGCCCACCAGGCCCGACTTGCCGATACCGGTGATGATCAGCCGGCTGGGACAGGCCATGATCAGGTCCACGGCCTGCTCAAACTCGGGCCCGAGCCGGTCGCGGACGGCAAGTATCGCCTCGGCCTCCACGGAGAGTACATCCCTGGCCACTTCGACAGTCATTCGTCCTCCTGCATGTTGATGACAATCCTGCCCCTGCCCCCGCTTTCCAGCATGGTGATGGCAACATCGAGTTCGGCAGGGGATGCGACAGGTGGCAAACTATACCCCATCCGCCGGGTCACAACAACCGTCCTTCGCCCCGTTCCAGGTCGCCACCCTCGCCGGGAACGGGGCGAAGGCTGCCGGCAAGGACCAGGTGTTCGCTGCCATCGGCGGCAAGTAGGCGATAGCGACCGTCATCGGCAAGGCCAAGGGCCTGCCCGCGGAGAGAGCGGCCGGGCGAGCTCAGCTCGATCCGCCTGCCGACAAGACAGTCCCGCTGCCGCCAGCGGTCCAGGAGCGCGGCCGGCTCGTTCTCCAGGAGCCGGACTGCCTCCCTGACCCGCAGGACGACATTGCGCAGCAACCGGTCAAGATCAAAAGAGCGGCCGGTCATGTCCCGCAGGGAGACGATGCCTTCCCGTAACTCCGGCGGCATGTCAAAGGCGGTGTTGTTGACGTTCATGCCGATGCCGATGACCACCGGCACCGATGTAGCGGCGGCGGTGACCGGAGCGGTCTCGGTCAGTATGCCGGCCAGCTTCCTGTCGGCCAGGTACAGGTCATTGGGCCACTTGAGACGGGGAGCAAGAGCGGCCGTCTCCTCCAGGGCGAGGCAGCAGCCGACCCCGGCGGCCAGGGTAACCATGGCCAGCCGGGCCAGTTCCAGGCGCGGGCAGAGGACAAGGGAACAGTACAGGCCACCGGCGGGCGAGGCAAAGCGGCGACCATGCTGTCCCCGGCCGCCGCTCTGCCGGTCGGCCCGTACCACGAGGCAGTGCGGGTCGGGCTCACGGCGGGCAAGATCCAGGGCAACGGTGTTGGTGGAGGAGACCCGGTGAAAATGAATGACCTTCATTCAAGGGGACAGTAGAGGCGCAGGTACCGGAAAAGGTTCCTGCCCGCAGGGCGGGCAACCGGCAATGGAAGCGGCAACAGTTGCCGACTGACGGCAGAATGGGGGTGTAACGAAGCCAAGGGCCGCGGCAGGCGAAGGCCGAGGCCGGCTGTCGTCGTGCCCCAAATAAAAAAGCAGAGACCCCAGGCCTCTGCTCGGTGACCAAAAAAATCCTGCGGGACTGCTAGTTGACCCCCTTGTCGCCCTCTTCGTCCTTGATGCGGTCGGGACGGGCATACATGGTGGTGGAACCGGAAGACCAGAACATCAGCTCACCTTCCCTGACCAGTTCGTTGGCAAGGTTCTTAATGACCCGCGGCTTGGCGTCCGGATCGCACTTGTAAAAATCCTTGACATACAACTGCGGCTTGGGGGCCTTCTTGGCCTTCTCGATCATTGCAGCCTTCAGTTCTTCTTTACTCAGAGCCATTGTGTACTCCTGTTGTCTCTATGAAAACCGCCTGAAATGAACCTTCTTCCCGTTCATGCAGGTTTTCATTGTTCGTTGTGGCTGCGGCCCATTCCTGGTCCAGCCATGCTGGTTTTCGAGCTCCCTGAAAAAGGTCCCGGCTCCGGGAGAGGAGCCGGGACCAGGAACATCATTACTTGGTGTAGGGATCGGTTGCGCTGGTGTACTTGAACTGCGCGGTGGTCCGCCACGTGTCGTAGGCCAGACGGTAGTCGTCGATGGACTTCTCGGTGAACGGGATACCACACTTTTCAAAGAACTTCTCCCAGCCGATGCGCTCTGCCCACTCGCCGAGGCGCTCGTACTTGCGGGCATCCTTGGCATAGGTCTCGAGGATGTTCTTGACCGCATCCGTCACCTCGGGCCAGCGGGGCGGATTGTTGGGCAGGAACGGAATGACCAGCTTGGAGAACTTGGGCGCGGACTTGGCATTGGATACCTTGCCGCCCACCAGGATGGCAATACCGTCACCCTCGGGATCGGCCAGCGGCATGGCCGGGCACATGGTGTAGCAGTTACCGCAGAACATGCAGCGCTCGGCGTTGACCTTGACGGTCTTGACCTCTTCGCCGTTAACCTCGGCCTTGGCCGGCTT
>WFUT01000001.1 GCA_015484845.1 Desulfobulbaceae bacterium | reverse complement strand
ACCTCACACACCGGCTTTCCACCTCACACTCCGGGTGCCACCTCACACCACGGCCACCACCTCACCTACTCCGGGCGCCGCTTTAACATCTCAACCTCGTGACACCGCTCTGCGGTGTCACGTACCGCCGGCTACTGCCTGTCTTCACTGTTGGTTATGCCCTGAAAACCCTTCCCCGCGGCCATGCCGATTCATTGGCCCGTGGCATGCAACGCCGCCCCGAGAGCACCGATAATATCCGGCGTTACCGACGCTTCCACCCTGACCGGCGCCAGCCGTTGCCGCAGCAATTGCACAATACAGGGGTTCCTGGCAACGCCGCCGGAAAAAACCACCGGCCCGACAAAAGCGGCCCTGTCCAGCATACCGGAAATCCTGCTCACCACCGAGAGATGCACGGCCTGGCAATATCCCTCACCGGCACGCCCCGGTTCTTCATGGAGATCACCTCGGACTCCGCAAAAACCGTACACATGCTGTTAATGCCGATCTCTGACTCCGACTCAAGGGCAGCCGGACCAAACTCGTCGAGACGGAAGCCTAGACTTGCCGCCATGATCTCGAGAAACCTTCCCGTGCCGGCGGCACACTTGTCATTCATCAGGAAATTGCTGACCCTGCCCCGGTCGTCGAGAGAAATGACCTTGGAATCCTGGCCGCCGATATCGACCACGGTCCGGCAGTCGGGAAAAAGATGGCGGGCGCCGATGGCATGGGCCTTTATCTCGGTTATGACCTTCTGCGCGAAATGCTCCCGTGCCAGGTGGCGGCCGTATCCGGTGGCAACGATATTTTCTGCAGCATACTTCCCGATCATCGTCATGGCCTGCGCATAGGGGTCAAAACCGCTTTCCTCCAGTTGCTGGTCCACAATCTGCCCCTGGCGGAAAGCCACGACCTTGATAGTCCGTGAGCCTAAATCAATACCAATATCCATGGGAACAATCTCGAGTATCTCTTCAATCCTGCAATCGGCAAATTTGCCGGAGACGCCAGGTATCAGGGACGCGGAAAAGTGCAGAATCGAGGCCCCACCTCGCCATCAGTCGCTTACCTGCTCCAGGAAGGCCTCGATCCTGGTCTGCAGCTGTCCCACGTCCTCGGGGGAATAATCGGTTTCAATGGAGAGATAAGGGATGCCTTCCTTTTCACAGGCCTCGCGGATCCTGATCTCTTCGATATTGTAGGTATGGCAAAACTGCAGGGAATAGTGGAGAATACCCTGGGCGCCGGAATCCCTGTACTCCTGGAGCACCTGATCGATACGCTCATCGTTGGGGGTGAAGCAGGAACAGTCAATCTGCATGTAGCGATCCGTCAGCGCCTCCAGCTGTCTTTCCAGGCCGGCCCGGTTCTCGTCGATCAGGTCCTTGAAGTACCGGCTTCCGATGCAGGACTCCTCGTTGACCACGACCGCGCCGGCTGCTTCCAGGAGATTATGCACTTTCCAGTTCGGCAGGGCCATGGGCGTGCCGGCGACCATCACCCGGGGCGCCCCCTGTGCGGCAACCCCTGTTTTCGCCCTGACCCTCTGCTCCAGTTCATCACAGAGTTCGTTGACTTTCGCGGCAAACCGGACCGGTTCGTCATAAAAGGCGATCTGCTCTATCAGCAGGGCGTCCTTGCCGCTGATCGGCGCCGGATCCGCGGCCCGTAATCGGGATAACCGCTGCAGGGCGCGTCGCTTGTCATTGATCACCCTGATGGCCGCTGCCAGGTCCTCGGCGGCAATGGCCCTGCCACTGACCTCCTCGACCTGGGCCTTGAAATCGTGTACCTCGTTCAGCCAGAGGGTCCTGTCCCGCTCCCTTTTCATCTGCGGGATCTCCATGACATATGTCGGCACCAGCCTGTCGAGGATCTCCCATGTCTTCTTCTTGGCGTCACAGGTGGTCTCGCCGTAAACAAAATCAACCGCCTGGAAATAGGGACAGATCCGACCTGCCTTGAAGCCATAGGCGGATTTCACCATGGGACAGATATTCCGGGGCAGGATCTTCTCGGCATCGGGTATCGACCCGGGGGAGCCACCGCAAAGCCCAACACAGACACCTCCGGCCGCAACAACGATCTCTTCCGGGATATAGACGCAAAAGGTGCCGACCACCGGCTTGCCGGCCTTCTTCACCTCGAGCATCTCCCGGATCCTGCTCTCGAAAATCCCGGAGATCATGTTGTCAAAATAGGCCATTTTCTCCGGCCGGCCGGACTGGGCCAGGTACATGGTGCTGTAGGCCTCTGCAAGCATCTGCCGGGCCTTGTCAAACCGTGCCACATCCATGTCGAGCCCTGCCCACATTGCCGGGTCCGCCTTTACCTCAAAACGTGTTGCTGTCATCTGCTTGCTCCCTGCGATTATCGAAGTATACAACGAACGGCAGCCACCAGGCAGCCGCGACCAGGGGACGGCTGCCGCGGCCCCGCGAACCGCGCAGCCGGGGGACGGCGGCAGAAAAGTCCGGCCCGGCCGTTGGACGGAATACCATCACCACCGGCCACGACCGCCTGAATCTGGGAGGAGATGGGGATCCACGAGAGCCGCCTCCTTCATGGAATCAGGGATGCCGCGCTGTCGGAAAACAGGCGCCGTCCTCCTGACCGGCCGGGAGCCTGGCCCCTGGAACAGGACCAACAGGAACGGGCGGTGGAAATCAACGCGCCTGCCATCTCCGCCGCCCGAACCGGGCAGCCCGCCAGAGACGTCTTCAGGCTGATGAGCGGGTGAAGTGCACCATTTTTCCCTGGTTCGGCAAAAGGTCAATGCTGCTTCATACAGGATAATTCATGATGGGTCAAATAGGAAAAACCGATAACAAACGCGCCAGGGATCGGTACCTGCAGAAAAAATGCACAACCCTGTGAAAGCGGGGTATACTTGGAAGGACAGGGTACGGCGGCGGCGCGTCGGGGTGGTGT